>DXDC01000034.1 GCA_019115685.1 Candidatus Agrococcus pullicola | reverse complement strand
TCGACTACAACATCTTCCTCATGACTCGAGTACGAGAAGAAGTGGTGCGACTCGGGAACAGGAAGGGCATCCTGGAGGGTCTGATCACCACGGGAGGCGTGATCACCTCAGCAGGGGTCGTGCTGGCCGCGACGTTCGCGGCGCTTGGCGTGATTCCCGTGCTCTTCCTCGTTCAGCTGGCCATCATCGTGGCCTTCGGTGTGCTGCTCGATACGACGCTCGTTCGCAGCCTGTTCGTACCGGCGCTCGCCCTCGAACTCGGGCCGCGACTGTGGTGGCCGACCCGCATCCGGCGATAACGGGCGGGACGAAAGGCAGGGCGGCTGCGTCGCCCGACGCGGCCGTCCTCCCGCTTGTCGAGCTCCCCTTATCGCGCGAGCTTGACGGCGCGGCGTTCGCGGCGGTCAAACGCTGCTGAGGGAGACGTTGCTGCACCCGGGAAGAATTTGCCACGAAAGATTGTTATGTTGAGTTAGTTAACATTGCGGACGCGGCGCTTGTTCCGTGCGCAATCCTTCTCACCGAACAGGACAACACTCATGTCTCGTCTTCGACGCACTTCGTTCACAGCCGCTCTGCTGGCGACCGCGCTCGCGGTCACGGCCTGCTCCTCAGGGCCCGACAGTGCGGGTCATTCGTCGGATGCCCCCGCGGAGGAGACGGTAACGCTGCACGTTGCCGGCGTCGCCATGTCGACCATCGACATCGTTGAAGCAGCTTCAGAGGCGATCGGCGACGGATATGAGATCGACGTCGTCGAAGTCAACGACTACGTGACGGTCAACAGGCTGCTGAACGACGGTGAGATTCACGCGAACTTCGCACAGCACGAACCGTTCATGGAGGAATTCAACGACAAGAACGACGCCGAGCTCGTGGCCGTGCAGTCGGTCTACAACTTCACGATCGCCTTCTATTCGAAGGAGCTGGAGAGCATCGACGAGCTGCCGGACGGCGCGACCATCGCCATCCCGAACGATTCGTCCAATCTGGGGCGGGCGCTGAAGATGCTCGCGGAGGAGGGGCTGATCGAACTGGACTCGGACATCGACCCGTACGACGCGACCGTCGCCGACGTGGCCGAGAACCCGCGAGGCTTCGAGTTCCTGGAGCTGGAGATCAGTCAATTGAACAACGCCTACGACGAAGCGGATCTGGTGTTCCAGTGGCCGGCGCACATCAGCGCGCTCGGCCTGAACCCGCACGATGACGGGTTGCTAACGGAACTGGACGATGTGTTCGCACTGCAGCTCGTCGTGCGGGCGGAGGATGCCGAGTCGGAGGAGACGCAAGCGCTCATCGATGCGTTCACGAGCGATGAGGTTCGCCAGGTCATCGAGGAGAGCGACAGCATTGAGCTCTCGTTCTAATGCCGGCGGTTCGTTGTGCGCGCGATGTGCCAGCGTGCATCGACGGCTCGTGACACAGGTAGGTTGGAACGCATGACTCGCAACGCAGCGCTCTTGATCGTGGATGTGCAGAACGACTTCACAGAGGGAGGCGCGCTCGGTTGCGAGGGCGGTGCGGAGGTTGCGGCGCGCATAACCGAGCACGTCACGCAGGCGAACTATGCGGCCGTTGTTGCCAGTCGAGACTGGCACGATGCAGACGGCGATAACGGCGGGCACTTCGCGGTCGACGGCGCCCCCAACTTTGTGAACACCTGGCCTGTGCACTGCGTAGCGGGAACAGCGGGTGCCGAGTATCACCCGGCAGTCGACACGGCGAAAATCGACATTCACGTGAAGAAGGGGATGGGCGAACCCGCCTATTCGGCGTTCGAGGGGGAGACCGACGAAGGAATTCCGCTTGCGCAGGAGCTCGCAGCCCGGGGAATCGGGCACCTTGACATCGTGGGGATCGCGACCGAGCACTGCGTGCGAGCATCCGCGCTCGATGCCATCGCCGAGGGGTTGTCGGTGCGTGTTGTCAATGACCTCACGGCTGCGGTATCGGATGAAGGCCGGAATCGCGCACTCGCGTCGATGGCAGATGCGGGTGCCGTCGTGGTCGGCACGATCGGCGATTAGCGGCCCTTTTCTGCGGAATCCGTCGCCGATGGCGGCCGCTCAAGGCAAAACCACAAGTGATGGATGTCCGGCAGCCCTTTGCGATTAGCCACAAAAACTTGGCGCTCGTGAACTAACCGAGACTTTCGTCTATTTTTGTGTTGCAGAAGCGAGAGTGGCTCCGTTTGAGGTTGCTCTTCCGCCAGAACCGCGGTGGTGTCGTAGATGGAACTGTTTCGTACAGTTGTGGAGGACGCAATTTCTGACTGGCAATGGGAACGTCGGTCCGTGGAGTGGAGTCGCGCAGGCTGTCTTTGCGCGACTCCACTCTTTTGAATCAGGCCTCGACTCGGTCTGCGTCCTTCTTGCGAAATACCAGCGCAGCGCCGAAGCCCCATGCTGCGAGCACAATCACGTACGCGGACACGAGGAGCGTATTGCCGGTAGTTCCAACGAGCAGTGTTGCCACGAACGGCGCGGTGCCGCCGATGACCATGGTGGGGATTGCCTGGCTCAGAGCGACACCCGTATAGCGCACGCGCACATCGAACCTCGATGCGAAAAGTGACGCCTGCGGTGCCTGCAGAGCTGCGTGGATCCCGGCTAGCGCGAGCGTCATCGCTCCGAAGATGACGAAGACGTTTCCCGTCTGCAGGAGAGGGAAGTAGGCGAGGCCGAACAGCGCGGCACCGATGGCACCACCGGCCACGACCTTCCACTCTCCGACTCGGTCCGCAAGCCTGCCAAAGAACGGAATCGTCGCGAAATAGATCGTCGCTGCTGCGATCTGGGCGTAGAGGCCCGTTTCTCGGGGAAGCCCTAGATTGCTCGTCAAGTAGCTCAGGCTGTACGTGCTCACGATGAAGAAGATCGCATTGCCTGGGGCAGCCACTCCCAGGGCAGCAACCAGGTCTCCCCAGTTGTTCCGGAACACCTCCGAGAAGGGCGCCTTCGGTCTGGCCTCTAGCCGCTCACGAGCAGCGGCGAACTCCGGAGACTCCTTGACACCAAGCCGGATCCAGAAGGCCACTGCGAGAAGCGCAGCGCTTAGAACGAAGGGGATTCGCCAGCCCCAGACTTCAAACTGATCGCCTGAAATCGCGACCGAAGCGGCTGCGACAACAGCGGCGAGGACAAGTCCTCCGGGCACGCCCATCATCACAACCGACCCAATGGCTGCTTTCTTGCCTTTCGCGGCGTTCTCAACCAGCATGAGCGCTGCTCCGCCCCATTCGCCACCGAGAGCAAGTCCTTGCACGAGGCGGAGCACAACCAGCAAGATCGGCGCGACGATGCCGACGGTAGAGAACGACGGTAGGCACCCAATCAGAACCGTTGACGCTCCCATGAGGACAAGGGAGAGGATGAGTGTCTTCTTCCTGCCCAGTTTGTCGCCGAGATGGCCGAAAACGATACTGCCTATCGGACGGGCTACGAAACCGACCGCGAAGATCGCGAATGTCGAGAGGGTAGCGGCGAAATCGTTCCCTTCAGGGAAGAATACGTAGTTGAACGCTAGTGCGGCAACGGTGCCGTAGACGAAGAATTCGTAGAATTCGAGCGTGGTACCGGCGAGGCTTGAAGCAATGACCCGCTTGGTCTGAAGTGGGTTGCGTTCCCGCTCGACCTGTTCCACGAAGGTCGCGGCTGTCTCCTTTGCACCCATATCACGCCACCGTTGAATCGATCGACTCGCCGAGGAACGTCTTATCATCCAGTGCGAGCGCGAGCGCGTAGATTGCGCCCGCGTAGGAGTACTGGCGCAGACCCATCATGACGCTGGTGACGTGAGAGCTGAATACCGAGTCCCACGGCCCCACTGGCAGGCCACGAGGAGCCGAAGGCTGCGCCATGATATTGGCGAAATGCACCTCGACGACCGGCTTGCCGGTTTCGGTTAGCGCGTGCTTCGTAGGGATGCCGATCTCGGTGAGGCCAGCGGGGTTGATGATGTAAGCGTCTGCGTTCGCCGCGCTGCTGTGAATG
>DXDC01000295.1 GCA_019115685.1 Candidatus Agrococcus pullicola | reverse complement strand
ACATCGGTGCCGGGGAGCTCCCGCGCCGCGCCCTTGTGAACGCACTCGAGCGCCGCGCAACCGCGCACGAACTGGTTGTGCGAGAGACGTTCATCGTTGGCACCGACTACTGGGGAGACTTTCGTTACCCGGACGGGCCACGGGCTCCCGCTGCCGAAATCGCCGAGCTGGACGGTCGATTCGACGGGCTGCCGGAGGTTGCGGAGCTCGCGTCCGGCGAGGAGGGGACGCCCAGCGAACTGAGCGAGGAAGCAGCGCAACAACAGCGGGCCGTGGTCGACGGGCTGGTCGACAACACCGATCCTGTCGACGCTACCGTCCTGACCGCTCAGGCGATGGCGCTCGACCCCGCTGAACTGGATGCGGTGACGATGGCGAAGCTGAGCACACTCGCCCAACTTCCGGGTACGCGAGAAGAGATCCTCACGACACTCATCGCGGGAGCGGCGACGGCCAGGCTACTGAGGTCGCCCGATGACTCCGCGAGCGTCACCGATCTCGTGACGAGCATCCTCATGGGTGACGAGAAGGAGGTCTCGATCCACCGGTTGCAACGGGCAACGGAATTCTGGCGAACGGTGACTGCGCGCACGATTCCAGAGCAGCTCGCCCCGGTGCTTGGTATCCTCGCTTGGCTTCACTGGGCCACCGGTATGTGCTCGATCGGTGCGGCTTGCGCGGAGCGGGCCATCGAACTCGATCCCGGGTACTCCTTTCCGCGCACGGTTCTGGAGCTTATCGACTCCGGGCATCTGCCGCGCTGGTACGAGGAGCAAGTGCGAGGGCATGCAAAAGCAACCGCGGGAAGATCGGGTTATCACGTTCGGTCGGAACCGTGAGAAACTTCTATGGTGACATTGATCGGATCGAGCGTAGGCGAGCACCAGGGAGTCGGCCCGGGAGGGCAGACATTTACGGTGCGATGGGCCGGAGCGACGGACACGGGCCTCAGGCGCGCTCACAACGAGGACTCGTTGATCATGCGTCCTCCCGTGTTTGCCGTTGCCGACGGCATGGGAGGGCACTCGCACGGAGACCTCGCGTCGAAGGCGGTGGTCGCGGCGCTCCAGGATCTCCAGGAGCTGGAGCGGGTCGAACCGGTCGATGTCGTGGACGCCCTGCGGGAGGCGACGGAGACCATCGCCGAGTCCGCGGAGCCCGGAGACAACGGCACCGGCACGACCGTGACGGGGTGCGCGTTCGCAGCCCACGAGGACGAGCCGTTCTTCGCCATCTTCAATGTCGGAGACTCGCGAACCTACGCGTTGCTCGGTGAGCGCCTGACGCGTATAACGGTCGATCACTCGGTGGTCCAGGAGCTCGTGAACGCGGGCTTGCTGGCGGAAGAGGATGCCGAATCGCACCCCGAATCGAATGTTGTGACGCGAGCTGTCGGTTTCGGAGCAGAACCCGTTCCCGACTATTTCCTCGTACCCATCATGCCGAACCTGCGCATCGTCTCGTGCTCGGATGGCCTCACCAAGGAGGTTTCCGACGATGACATCGAGGAGATTCTGAGCGAGAACGAAGAGCCCGCTCGCGCTGTCGACGCACTCATCAACGCCGCACTCGACGCCGGCGGACGCGATAACGTCACGGTCATCGTGCTGGACGTCGTGCGCGCACCGACGATCGATGACATCGATCGCACTGTCCCGCGCGCAACGGTGTGATCTCGGCTCCGCCATAGGCACGGCCGGTATCCTGGCAGGATAGTGGCTTTCGCGGAGCGAGAGGGGGATTCATGGCGCAGCGACTGCCATCGCAGCCCCCTGTTCTGCCTGGCTTCGAGCTTCTCCATATCCTCGGCCGCGGCGGCTTCGCTGACGTTTTCCTCTACGAGCAAGCGCTCCCGAAACGACACGTTGCGGTAAAGGTGGTGCTGGCAGATCTCATCTCCGACCGGGAACGCAGGCTCTTCCGCAACGAGGTCGACGCGATGGGGCGGCTTTCGGCGCATCCCAATATCGTCACGGTGTACTCCGCGAGCGTCTCGGACGACGGCCGCCCGTACCTCGTGATGGAGCTGTGTTCGACCGACATCGGTCAGCGGTATCGCGACGAACCGTACTCGCCCGCGGAAGTGCTCGACATCGCCATCCAGATCGCGTCCGCACTCGTTGCCGTGCACAAAACCGGGATGCTCCACCGCGACATCAAACCCGGCAACATTATGAGCAGCGCGTACGGCGTGCCGGTACTGAGCGACTTCGGTATCGCATCCGGACACGATCACGACGATGCTCCGCTCACGGGCGTGTCCGTTCCCTGGACAGCACCGGAAGTGCTGGATGAAGAGTCCAACGGCAGCGTCGCCGCGGACATCTTCTCCTTCGGAGCGACACTGTTCTCACTGCTCGCGGGCCGATCGCCGGCGGAGCTCGAGCACGAATCCAACAAACCTGAGGACCTCAGCGAACGCATCCGCTCCGGGGTTCTCCAGCGACTGCCGAAATCTGTTCCGGCGGAACTCGGGGAGACAATCGAGCGGGCGCTTCGGCACCGGCCGGAGTCGAGGTTCGAGTCGATGGATCAGATGCTGCAGCGCTTGCAGGAGGTGCAGCGCAAACTCGGCTATGCCCCGACTCCGATTGCCGAGCTCACGGACACCTGGGTGCCGTCGCTCGCTTCCGAAAGCGACGGCGCTTCCGCGCTGCCGTTGCGGAAGCGCCGCTCGCGCCGTTCTTCGGCATCCCCCATCGTTCGTTCGCAACTCGACGTCTCATCCTCTTCCCGCCCGGCCAGAACGCACGTTCGTAAACGCCGTCGCGTCTTCTGGGGCATGCTCGCCGCAAGTCTGAGCTTCGCGACGCTCGCCGGTCTCACGGTCTTCGCGCTCTGGCTCTCGCAAGTCGCCGCGGCCATTCCCGCGGTCGACGAGGTGCGGGCGCAATCTACCCAGGGAGGCGTTGTCTTCGAATGGACCGATCCCGGGCTCGTCGACAGCGATTCGTTCCTGATCCGCACTTCGGACGGAGATGCCGTCATTCAGCGCGGAACCGAGTACGTCATGAACGGTGACCCTGGCGACCGCCTGTGCGTGACGGTGCTCGTCAACCGAGACGGAGCAACGGGCGAGCCGGCAGAAGCCTGCGGGGAGGCTCAGGGATGAGACGCTCGACCAAACGCATTCTCGGTGCCGCAGTCGGCTTGGGGCTCGCCCTGGCCGTTGTGATCGCCGCAGTGGCGATTCCCGGGTACCAGTCGCTGCGCCCTGCGCTCGACCCCGGCACCGTCTGGGTCGCGAACGGCGCTTCGGGACAACTCGCCGCGGCGAACACGCAGGTCGAACAGTTGCAGGACATCACGCGAGTCACACGCGGGACGATTCGGATCGTGCAGAACGACGAAGCGGTGCTCGTGGCCGACTCCACGAACGGTACGGTCCGTGGCGTGGACCCGGCCAGCGGAGAGCTGGCGCCAGCGGTTCCCATCCCGCCGAACGCGGAGCTGCAGATTCGTGATGAACGCGTGCTGGTGACGGACCCGTCAACCGGCGACATCATCGTGTCGACGTTCGATGCGATCCTTGCGGGAGAACCGCTCGACGACCCGGTTCTCGAGCTGGGTGGCGGATCGGTCGCAGTGCTGGGAGAAACGAAACTGTTCGTCGCGTCGCCAGGGCTGGCGCGCGTCGTCGAGTACGACTTCGAGCAGGAGGAAGCTACCGAATCGCACCGGGCGACGATCTCTCCCACCGACCCCGAACTTCAGCTCACCGCGCTCGGCGACACCTGGGTCCTCTACGACGCGACGAGCAACACCGTGTCGACGAGCTCTTGGAATCGGCAACTGGATTTCCAAGGGGTGCGGCTGCAGC
>DXDC01000294.1 GCA_019115685.1 Candidatus Agrococcus pullicola | reverse complement strand
GATGGCCTCGCGTTCGCGGCTGGTCGCAAGATCGAGCCGTAAATTGTCGGCCTGCACACTCCGGCTGATGAGCCACGTGTTGATCGTGTTGACGACTGCGAGGATGCAGACGATCACGAAGATCGGCAGCACGCCACTCGACGGCCCGAGCACCAGCAGCGCGCTTCCGACCAGCGCCACGGAGACCACCGTCGTGGTCCAGTGCCATGCGCCGCGCAGCCCGTAGGAAGCGTAGGACATGATGAACGGCAGGAACGAGAGCGCATTCCATCCCAGCACGGGCAGGGTCACGGCTCCGAAGAGGAGCAATAGGAAGAAGGCAACGAACACCGTGCGCGGCGGATGCCCCCAACCGGCACGCATCCCGATAACGAATCCGATCACATAAGCGATGGCGAAGGCCACCAGCCCCGCCCAGGCGAGCACCAGCAACCACAGGGGTGCAGCGGCTCGCACGAGCTCGATGATCGGGTACACGAGGAACACCATCCACACGACCGCCATGAGCCAGCCGTAGCGCTCCCACGGATCCTTCTGGCTCTCACTCCGAATCGGTGCGGACGGTGCCCTGTTCATAGTGCCGAGCCTATCTACGCGCGACGACGCGAGCGGACGACACCCGCGTAAGCGAGAGCAAACAGCAGCACCGCCCACACGGAGACGTTCAGGATGGGAATCCACAACGGGTCGCTCGTCCCGTCGCCCAGTTCGCCGCCCGTCAGCGGCCATCGCACGAGCGCGATGTAGCCGTACATCGGTGTGAACCTGGCGATGTCGAGCATTGCGCCGCTCAGCGGCATGAAGACGTTCCCGAAGAAGCCGAACAACGTGATCGCGATCGAGGCGAGCGCTGCGGCGGAGTCGGGGTTCAGCAGCATGCCGACTCCCATGCCCCACAGCCCGAAGACGACTCCGATGCTGAGAATGATGCCAGCGCTGGCGAACCAGCGCCACAGTTGGTCGACCTCGGCTCCGGTCGCTGCGCCGGCGATGTAGACGGCCAGCACGGAGAACGCGGAGAACGTGAGTGCAGCCATGAGCTTGGTGAAGGCGTAGCCGGCGACCGGCAGGGGCGTCATCGCGATCTGGCGTCCCCAACCCTGCCGCACTTCCGATGCGGCCAGCGAACAGAGCGAACTCATCGCGGTTGCCGTACCGAAACCGGCCATCGAAACCATGACCTGGAATGAGACGTTGCCGTTGCCGATCAGTTCGGCCCCCCACGGCATGAACGCGCCGAACAGCAGGTACATCACGACCGGCAGCGTCAGCGTGAAGACGAGCGTGTAGGGGTTGCGCAATTGGCGGATCGCTTCGATTCGGTACAGCGTCGGCCCGAACAGCGTACGCTTCGGTCGTGCCGGCAGCGCTGCGGTGGTTGTCGCGGTCATGATCTACTCCTTCGTCAGGCCCATGAAGGCGGATTCGAGACTCGGGGCGGCGATTTCAAGCTCAGTCGCGCCGAGCGCCAGGAGCCGCCCTGCGAGTTCATCGGACGCGCTCGTGCGAACCGTCAACCGACCGTCATCGAGCGTGATTTCTTCGGCATCCGACGCAGTACGCAGGTTCGTGACGAGCTCATCGGCTTCGCCGCCGCGCGGCAGCGTCGCCGACACCGTGCGACCGCCGAGGGAGGATCGCAGCTGTGTCGTGGGTTCGTCGGCGACGACCTTGCCGTGATCGAGCACGATCGTGCGGCGAGCGAATTGCTCGGCTTCCTCCAGGTAGTGGGTGGCGAACAGGATCGTACGACCGGAGTCGGCATCCTGTCGCATGACGTCCCAGAAGCGGCGTCTTGCGGTGACGTCCATGCCCGCTGTCGGCTCATCGAGGACGAGGATGTCCGGGTCGGGGATGAGTGCGAGCGCGAACTTCACACGCTGCTGCTCGCCACCCGAGCACTTTCCGATTCGGCGCCCCGCGATCGGTTCGAGCCCTGCTTGATCCATAACGCTTCCTACGCGGTGCAACGCGCCGTGCAGTCCGGCGATAACGCTGACGGTCTCGCGCACCGTAAGGTCCGGCAGCAGCCCGCCGGTTTGCAGAACAGCGGCGATTCGCCCGGCGGCGACGGCGCGGCGCGGATGCATGCCGAGCACGTTCACCGTGCCCTCGTTGGGGTCGCTGAGCCCCAACAGCATGTCGAGCGCCGTGGTTTTGCCGGCGCCATTCGGGCCGAGCAGTGCGACGATCTCGCCCCGGCGGATGCGAAGATCGATGCCGTCAACGGCTCGAACGACGTGCTCTCCCCGCCCGAAGCGACGGTTGAGCCCGTTGATTTCGATGGCCGGTTCGTCGATTGCGACCGGCGGTGAGGAAAGTGATGCGTTGGTCATGGTTCCAGCATTCTCGGCATTGCCGCGCCGCGCACTGGGGCGTTGTCATCCTTCCCTAATGACAACTGTCATGCGCATCTCGGTACGATGTGCTGCAGAGCTTCACGCTCGCCGCACTTGCGAACCCCCTCCCCGCGAAAAGGAATGCGCACAATGGCAGACGACAGCACCGAACCGGCCGAAGCGGCCGAGGCTGCTGCATCCGCGGATACGTCAAAGAAGAAGCGCTGGCCCTGGTACGCGGGAGGCAGTGTGCTGGCCGCAGCAATTATCGCGGTGCTGATCGCGTGGGGAACCGGGATGTTCGCGCCACCCGAAGAGGAGGCGGCGGCTCCCCCTCCCCGTCCCTCGTTCACGATACGCGAGTCGACGACGCCGTCCCCCTCCGAGGAGGAGACTGAAGCACCCGAGGTCGAGATCGCCGTGGCGATCGATTCGGTAAACCACATGCCGTACACACCCGTCTGGGATCCACCGGACAACGGCGAGGGCTGGTGGCAGATCGTCGACCCCGAGCACGGGTACCCGGAAAACGGAGGTACGGACTATGTGCTCGCGCACTCCTGCCCCGGTGGCACCTGCGCCGGCGACGCGATACGAGCACTCGAGCCCGGCGACACCTTCACCTACCTGGGCGAACTGTACGTCGTCGAGGACAAGCTCGAGATTTTGAAGACCGAGATCGGCGATCAGGACATCTGGACGCACGATGAGGGTCGCGTCGTCGTCATCACCTGCATCATCGACCCGAACACGGGCGATTCGACCGAGAACGACATCATCATCGCAACCCGCGCCGAGTAGCCGCAGTGGTCAGCATTCGCACTCCCTGTGATTTTGCTATGGTTATGGTGCGCAAACGCTGCTTGTCCTGACGCACCGCTGCAGGCACGTGGCAGCGCGGCGCTCGTTTTTGCTGTTTCTGCGGCATCGCACCTGCCGCACGAAAGGAAATCATGAAGCTCGGAACACGCAGCAAGGCGGTTCTCGCCGGCACCCTGGCACTGGGGCTCGGCTGTATCGCAGCACCGGCTATGGCTCAGGAAGAGCGGATCAGTTTTGATCTTGCGGAGACCACGTTCGCCGAGGGCGATTGGGGCAACGGTGTTGAGTTCACCGTCAGCTTCGACGTTCCCGAGACCCTGGACATTCACGTGGTCGATCTCGAGGTCTCGGTGCAGGACGCCGAGGGCGCAGGACTTGTCGGCTTCACGGAAGCCGAGGAGCAGGCGGACGGCACCTGGACCGGAACAGTCGTGCCCGAAGCGCCGCCGGTCGCTCCCGATGCAGACGGCTTTCCGATCTACACCGCGAACGCACTGTTCAGCTGGACCGATGGTGTTGCCGCCGGCGAACGAGAGCCCGCTTCCGCCGTCGAGCTGACGATCACCGAAGACGCCGCAGAGCACCCTGCGCCCGATCTGTCGGTCTCGAGCGACGTTTTCACGACGGACAGCTGGGGCGATGGCATCGAGGCAACGCTCACGCTCGGCGAAGGCGTGACCCCCGACGACGTCTACGATGTCGTGTTCTACCTCTACGAGGTCACGGGAGAGGACTTCGAAGTCATCGCCGAAGACTTCCTCTGGGGCGACGAGGCCCAGGACGGCAGCTACGCGATCACGCTGCAGCCCGAGGGCGCCCCCGCAATCGCCGAGGATGAAGACGGCCCGTACTACGCGCTCTCCGCGCTCTACGGGATCGCCGAGGACGGCGAATGGTCCTTCGAGGACGTGCTGTCGAATGACGTCGAGCTGTTCGTGATCGATCCGGAGCTCGACATCACGGGGCCGAGCGAGGCTTCCGCCTCAGAGCTCGCAGACGGTGTCGACATCGCACTGTTCGGCTTCCAGCCGGAAGAGCCGATCGAGATCAACTACTCGATCGAGGGTGAGATCATTCACGAGGACGCGGCCGTCGCGGGCATCAACGGCCGAACGGCTGGTGTCGCCTCGATCGAGGGCGCTGCCGCCGGTGAGGTGTACACCATCACCGCATCCGGCGCATTCGGCTCCGTCGCGCTCGAAATCACCGTCAGCGGTGGCATCGACGCGCAGGACCCCACGCCGCCCCAGCAGGTCGACACCGGGCTGTAACCGCCGGCAACCCCTTCCGAGATACGACTCAGCGGTGGCCCGGGCCTCGGCCTGGGCCACCGCTTTCATGCAGCAAAATTTCAGCGAACTGAGCCCGATTCTCTTGCTAGGATGCTGCCGTGGAGCGCCGTCGGTGCGCGCACGAAAGGTACTCATGGAAATCACAAAACGCAGCAAGGCGGTTCTCGCCGGTGCCATGGCGCTCGGTCTTGGCTTCGTCGCAGCACCCGCAATGGCTCAGGAAGAAGACCCTGCGCCTTCGTTCGAGATCGAGAACGACACATTCACGGCCGGCAGCTGGGGTGAGGGCGTCGCTTTCACCGTGACGCTTCCGGAAAACCTCGAAGTCGAAGTCGATAGTGTCGTCCTGTCCGTCGGATCGATGGGCGCGGATGGCGGCGGTCTCGTCGGTGACGCCGAGGCCGAACTCCAGTCCGACGGCACGTACACCGGCGTCGTTCTCCCGGAGGGATCGGGCCCGGTTGCACCGGACGCTGACGGCTACCCCGAATACAACGCATCTGCGGGCTACGGCTATACGGCAGAAGACGGCGAAGAGGTATGGGTTTGGGCTGAGAGCGCCTCACTCACGATCCTCGAAGGTGCCGAGGTCAACGGCCCCAGCGAAGTGACCGGAGCAGAACTGGCCGCAGGCGTCGATCTCGAACTCACCGGCTTCGCATCGAACGCCGAAGTCACGGGCGAGATCTTCTTCTTCAACCCCGAGACCAACGAATACGAATCGATCGGTGACGTCGAAACGCTCACGCTCGACGAGAACGGTGCCGGTATCGTCGAGATCACGATCAGCTACGACGACGGCTCGCTCGTGCCCGTCGACTCGCAGTTCCGCGTCGACCTCACGGGTGCCGACAGCACCGTCAGTCACTGGATGACCGTGGTCGAGGGCGAGGATGACGACGACAACGACGACGACCCCGACCAGCCCACCCCGCCGGACAGCGTGGACACGGGACGCTAAACGGCCTGTTCCCCTATCCGATAGGGCAATAGCAGCAGCCCTCGACCAGTCGGTCGGGGGCTGCTGCTAGTTGCGTACCGCTTCGAAGATCATGACTCGAGAGTCGGACCCGAACCGCTCTCGCCCCCATCCGCCGTGCACTGCCCGCACCGAGAAGCCCGCGACCGCGAGGCCACGCTCGATCTCGTGTCTCGTCCGGAACGCCAGCACTTCTTGCCGCACCAGGTGCTCGCCGCTCTCGGCGAACTCGTTGTGGAACGTGAGCACGACACGGCCGTCCTTCGGCTGGCTCGTTTCGGTCCACTGGCGCAATCGGCCGTGCATCGTCTCACGAGCGGACTCCGGTTCGGCAGCCCAGGCCTCCCAAGCGCGCGCCTGCGGGTTTCTGCTCTCGAACGCCAGAATGCCGCCGGGGGGCATCACCCGCGCGATGTCGAGCAGCGTTCGCTCCCAGTCGCCGTCGGGGATATGCTGTGCGACGTTTCCCGTCATGACCGCGTACTCGAACTCGCGAGCCGGGATGGCTGTGGAGTCTCCTTCGATCCACTGCACGGCAGCACCGCCCGCCCGTGATCGCGCCTTCGCGAGCATCGCGGGCGAAGGGTCGACGCCGGTCACAGAACGGCCCTGCTGCATGAACGTCACGGTGAGGATGCCCGTGCCGCAGCCGATGTCGAGAATGGATGCGGCATCCAGCTCGTCTGCCAGCGAACGATAGAAGTCGTGGTCGGGGCCATCGGGATTGTCGCCGTCGTACAGATCCACGATCCTCGGGTCGTAGTCCTTCATGGCTCCATCATTCCACTGATGCGGCACCACGGAGTCGGGGCATCAGGTGCCTTGAATCCGGAACCGTTCCTCGACGGGTTCGCCGGCGAGCGCCTGTTCGTCTGCTGCTCGTGCTCGCGCCTCCGCTTCGGCGGCAAGCTTCGCGAAGTCCACCGGGGGCCTGGCCTTCGAAAGGAACAGTCGACCGAAGCCCATGCACACGAAACCGTTGATGACGCCGCCGAGCACGATGAAGATGAACGCGCTCGACCACAGTCCCGCGTTTCCACCGCCGCCGAACAGCAGTCCGAAGATGAGCCATGCGAAGAATGTGATCGGCGAGAAGATCAGGAAGGTGAAGAAGGTGATGCTGCCACCCGTGATCGCCGTCAACCAGAACGATTTCGCGCGACCCTGCAGGCCCTTCGCTCGCTGCCAAGCGGCTCCCGAATAGTACGCGGCAACGCACAGTGCGCCGACGACGAGAAACACCAGCGCAAATGACAGCAGCAGGTGCTCCGGTTTCGCCAGCCAGACCATGAAGTCGGTCAGCGTCGTCGGCACATCGTCGACGAAAATGCCCTCGGTATCCTGCCACGAGGTTGCCGCCAGCAGCAGAAACAGACTGCCGTAGAGGAAGATCTGCACCGCTACCGCGAAGATGGTGTGCTGCAGGAAGGACCCCCAGAGTGCCGCAGCGCGCTGTCCGGGCCGCCACGGCTGCTGCGGGGGAACATAATGCGGCATGACACCCGGCTGCGCGTACTGATACTGCGCGTACTGCGGTTGCCAGACCGGTGGTTGCGCATAGCGGGGCTGTGCGTAGTGCACCGGGTGCGTGATCTGGCCGCCGGGAGCGAAGTCGGCGTACGCGCCAGGAACCGAGTATCCCTGCATCGCGTACTGCGGTTCGATGTGGTTCGGCATCGCGTAGCCAGACATCACGGGAGCCGGAGCGGCCATGGGGTTGACCGCCATCGGGTTCGCGGTCGGCTGCTGGCGCGGTGCCGTCTGCGGTGCCGGGTTGCTGACCGCTGCTGTCTTCTTTTCGCCCTTCGCAACGTCGTAGAGGTCAGCATACGTGTGGCCGCGGCTCTGCCGCTCCTCGGCTCGCTGCTCGAGGTAGCTCTTCGGGATCAGGTGATCGTCGGGCTGTTGTGCACTTGTGCGCTCCAGCTTCTTGGTCTCGACGTCGGAGGGTACCGGCGTGTTCTCACCGCGTTTGGCAGGAACAAGGTCGGGCATGCGATCCCTCCTGCGGTCGACGAACTGGGCACTCCCAGACTAGGAAATCCTGCTGAACGTTCCTTGGAGGAATCTAGTGCTCTGTTTGGGTGTCACCTGTGCGGAGGATTCGACCAACCCACCACCAGACGCCGGCACCGATGGCAACGGATACCGCGATCGACGCGAGCGCGAATCCCGCAATGCCCCAGGGTGCGCTGCTGAGGGTCCCCTCGACCGTTTGCGTAGCGCTTTCGAACATCAGGCCGCCGAGCGCACCGATCGAAGCACTGACCACTGCAACAAGCACGGTTGCCATAGGAACGCTGAACGTCGTCACCAGCAGCGGACGCTCGATATCGTACGCGCGCAGCATGAAGAAGCTGAGCGCGAAGGCTGCAGCCAAGAGCACGGCTCCGACGATGACGAGCGAGATCGAGACCGCTGACATTGACCCGGGGTCGATGTTGCCGAGCGCCGTATTCACTTCGCCCGCCTCGTCCGCACCCGCGACGATGTTCATGATCACGACGATGACGGTCTTGAAGACGGTTGTGACGTACCAGATCCCCAGCGGGACGGCCATGAGCGTGACGCCGAGACCGATGATCGGCATGGCGAGCGCGCCGGCTGCGAACGAACCGCGGCGCTGGCGCTGTTTGAGCCGATCCTCGGGTGTCAGCTCACGGTCCTCGGCCGCGGGCGACGCTTGCGGGTCGGGAGAATTGCCGTGCTCGGTGCTCATAACCTCAAGTATGCATCTACTCGGGTGACGGCGCGAGCACTCCAGTCAGCATGAAATCATCCAACCGCTGCACATAGGGTTCGATGTCGAGCCCTTCGTTCCTCAGCCACTCGGCGGAATAGTACTTGTCGAGGTACCGTTCGCCACCGTCGCAGATCAGGCCGACGATGCTGCCGGTGCGGCCCTGCTCCCGCATTTCCGAGACGATCTGCAGCGCTGCCCAGAGCCCCGTGCCCGTCGACGCTCCAACGCGCCTGCTGAGCAACCGCTCCAGCAAGCGAATCGCAGCCATGGCCGCCGCATCCGGGACCCGCATCATGCGGTCGATGCAGGAGGGGATGAAACTCGGTTCGACGCGCGGCCGACCGATGCCCTCGATACGAGAGCCGCTGCCGCTCGTCGCCGACGCATCCCGTTGGTGCCAGGACGTGAAGAAGGCGGAGTTCTCGGGGTCGGCGACGCATACGCCGGTTGCCCTGCCCGAGTATCTGATGTAGCGGGCGATCGTCGCGGACGTACCCCCTGTGCCGGCAGTTGCGACAACCCACGCCGGATCGGGGAACCGCTCGAGACGCAGCTGCTCGAAGATCGACTCGGCAATGTTGTTGTTGCCTCGCCAGTCGGTTGCACGCTCCGCGTAGGTGAACTGATCCATGTAGTGGCCGCCGGTCGTTCGCGCTAGCTCGGCAGCCGCCGAGTAGACGTCACCCTGATTGTCGACGAAGTGGCATGTTCCACCGTAGGAAGTGATGAGGTCGACCTTCTGCCTGCTGGTGGACTTCGCCATCACGGCGACGAAGGGGACTCCGATGAGCCTGGCGAAATACGCCTCCGAGATCGCCGTGGATCCGCTCGAGGCTTCGATGACGGGCCGGTCGGGCTTGATCCACCCGTTGCACAGTCCGAACAGGAACAGCGAGCGCGCGAGCCTGTGTTTGAGCGAACCGGTCGGGTGCGTCGATTCGTCTTTCAGATACAGGTCGATCCCCCAATCCGCGGGGAGCGGAACCGCGAGAAGGTGGGTGTCGGATGATCTGTTCTCATCCGACCGCAGAAGTCGAATTGCGTCGGCGAGCCAGTTTCGATAGTCGATGTCGTACCGGTCGATATCGGCGGGTTCCTCACTCAGCGGCTGCACAGCTCATCCGTCCTTACTCTTCGCACTGCTTTCGACCCACATTCCCATAAGGCAGAACAATGTGCCAAGGCTGTGAAATAAATCAAGCGAATGCGAAGTTCGTGCACGGCCGCGCCGTGGCCCACCCCACCGATAATGCGAGGGCCAAGGCGGGGGTCAACGCTGCTTGCGCCAGACGACGATCGCATTGGATTTGCTCGGGCGCGAACCGAAACGGATGCTCGTCACACCCCGCTCGCCCGCCGCGAAGACTCGCCTGCTCTCAGATTCGAACTGCTCGAGCTGCTCTTCGAGTTCACGGACTCGCTTCTTCAGGCGCGTGTTCTCGTTCTGCAACGTCAGCACGCGCCGGATCCCCTCAAGAGAAACGCCTTCCGCCGACAGCGCCTGCACCTCGCGCAACTGCGCTACGTCTCGAAGGGAGTAGCGCCTCGTGTTGCCTGCCGTTCTCTTGGGCTCAACGAGACCGATCCTGTCGTACTGCCGCAGCGTCTGCGGGTGCATACCCGCAAGCTCCGCCGCCGCAGCGATCGACAGGATCGGTGTGTTCTCGTCTATATCGTCGAGATTGCCGCGTCTCATAGCTTCGCTTTCGCCAACAGGTCATCACGCGGCGACTCCGCACCGAGCGAGTCGGCAAAGGCCTTGAGGTGCTTCTTCTGCTCACGGTTGAGGTGCGTCGGCACTGCGACCTGCACGGCAGCCAGAAGATCGCCAGTACCCTTCTTGGACTGCACGCCTTTGCCCTTGACGCGCATGACACGACCGGAAGGGGTGCCCGCCGGGACCTTCAGCTTCACGGGATCACCGCCGAGGGTCGGCACCTCGATCGTCGCTCCCAGCGCTGCTTCGGAGAAGCTGACCGGGACATCCACGCGCAGGTTCAAGCCGTCAAGCTTGAACACGGGATGCGGACGCACGGAAACCGTCACCACGAGATCCCCTGCCGGTCCGCCCGCGGGCGAGGGTTCTCCGCGCCCGGAGATCTTGATCTTCTGACCGTCGTGCACGCCCGCGGGGATGCGAACGTTCATCGATCGACCGCCTACCGTGAGTTTGAGGGTGTCGCCCTGCACCGCACTGCGGAAATCGAGGGATGCGTTGGCCGCGATGTCCCTTCCCTTGGGCGGGGCGCCGAAACCGCCGCCGCGTGGCGCGAATCCGCCCTGTCCGCCGAAGAGTCCGCCAAGGAGATCGTCGAAGTCGCCCTGCGAGTACTGCACTCGCGGACCGCCGCCGAATCCGCCGAACACGTCCTCGAAACCGGCGCCGCCGGTTCCCGGGGCGAATCGGGGACGGCCTCCGGCCATCGCCCGAATCGCGTCATACTCTTGCCGCTGCTTGGGATCGGAGAGGACGGCGTTCGCTTCGCTGACCTCCTTGAACTTCGCCTCGGCTGCCGTATCCCCGGGGTTTTGATCCGGATGGTACTGGCGAGCGAGCTTCCGATAAGCGTTCTTCAGATCCTTATCGCTGACGTCTTTCGGTACGCCAAGGACTTTGTAGAAGTCCTTGTCAATCCAGTCGTTGCTAGCCACACTCGCCCCCTTTCTATTCTGCAGGTACCTGCACCGCTACCTTCGCGGCGCGCAGCAGTCTGCTGCCGATTCGATAGCCGATCTGCACGACGTCAACAACGGTTTCCTCAGTCGCATCGGCACTCGGCAGCTGTGCGATCGCCTCGTGCTTCGCGATGTCGAACCGCTCACCGACCTCACCTACGCGGTGCACATCGAGGGCTTCGAACGCGCCCTCGATCTTCTGTGCGACCAGCGCGAGCGGTCCGTCGTCGAGATCACCGTGCTTGCGGGCGAGATCGAGGTCGTCAAGCGCCGGCAGCAGCTTCTCGACAACTCCGGCAACGGTCGCATCGCGGTCCCCCGCGCGCTCTCGCTCGATGCGGTTGCGGTAGTTGACGTGCTCCGCCTGCAGCCGTGCGAGGGCATCCTTGTGCTGGGCGGCCTCGGCCTGCGCCGCTTCGACTTCCTCCTGCATGGATGCCCGAGTCTCCGCAAGCAGCGCCTCGTCTTCGTCACTCAGCGCCTCGTCACCGTTCGACGCATTCTCGGGCGCGTCTTCGGAGGCGGGGGCCTCGGCCGAAACCGAAGCCCCCGGGTCTCGAAGCTCGCCCGTTTCAGGGTCGATACGCCGCTTGTCGCGGAACACCGGCTCTTCTTCGGGGTTGCTGTCCTTGGCCATCGCTAGTTCTTCTCGTCGTCCTCGTCATCGACGACTTCCGCGTCGACGACATCGTCCTCCGAGTCGGTTGCCGCGTCACCCTCGGGCGCTTCCTGCCCTTCGGCCTGCGCCTGCTGGTAAATGGCTTCACCGAGCTCCGTCTGCGACGCCTGCAGCTTGTCGACCGCCGACTTCACAGCAGCGTCGTCGTCGCCGGCGAGCGCGCTCTTCAGCGCATCTACGTCCGCCTGCACCTCGGTCTTGACGTCCTCGGGCAGCTGTTCGCCGTTGTCGGTGAGGATCTTCTCGACCGAGTACACGAGCGCTTCGCCCGTGTTGCGCTGCTCGGCGGCTTCGCGGCGCTCCCGGTCGGCGGCGGCGTTCTCCTCGGCGTCCTTCACCATGCGGTCGATGTCCTCCTTCGAGAGGCTCGATCCGCCGGTGATGGTCATCGACTGTTCCTGGTTCGTGGCCTTGTCCTTCGCCGAGACATGCACGATACCGTTGGCGTCGATGTCGAAGGTGACCTCGATCTGGGGGATGCCGCGCGGAGCGGGTGCGATGCCGGTGAGTTCGAAGTTGCCCAGCGGCTTGTTGTCGCGTGTGAAGTCACGCTCGCCCTGGAAGACCTGGATCCCGACCGAGGGCTGGTTGTCCTCCGCCGTCGTGAAGGTCTCGCTTCGCTTGGTCGGGATGGCGGTGTTGCGTTCGATGAGCTTGGTCATCATGCCGCCCTTGGTCTCGATACCGAGTGACAGCGGCGTGACGTCGATGAGCAGGACGTCCTTGCGGTCGCCGGCGAGCACGCTGGCCTGGATGGCCGCACCGACCGACACGACCTCGTCCGGGTTGACGGTCTTGTTCGGCTCCTTGCCGCCCGTCAGCTTCTCGACGAGTTCGGTCACTGCCGGCATGCGGGTCGAACCGCCGACGAGCACGACGTGCGCGATGTCGCTGACGGAGACCCCAGCCTCCTGAATGACGTCCTCGAAGGGCTTCTTCGTGCGGTCCAGCAGGTCGCTGGTCATCTGCTCGAACTGCGCCCGCGTGAGCGTCTCGTCGAGGTTCGCGGGTCCCTCCGCGGTAACCGAGAGGTACGGCAACTGGATGCTCGTCGAAGAGCGGCTCGAGAGCTCCTTCTTCGCCTGCTCTGCAGCCTCCTTGAGGCGCTGCTTCGCGATCTTGTCACCCGAGACGTCGACGCCCGTGGATTCCTTGAACTTCTTGATGAGCCACTCGACGACTCGTTCATCCCAGTCGTCACCACCGAGGCGGTTGTCACCTGCGGTTGCACGAACCTGAATGGTTGAGAACCCGTCGTCCTTGCCGACTTCGAGCAACGAGACGTCGAAGGTTCCGCCACCGAGGTCGAAGACGAGAATCAGCTCGTCTTCCTTGCCCTTTTCGAGACCGTAGGCGAGCGCTGCAGCGGTCGGCTCGTTGATGATGCGCGTGACCTTGAGGCCCGCGATCTCCCCGGCCTCCTTCGTGGCCTGACGCTCGGCGTCGTTGAAGTAGGCCGGAACCGTGATGACCGCGTCGGTCACCTTTTCGCCGAGGTACGATTCGGCGTCGTTCTTCAGCTTCGTCAGGATGCGCGCTGAGATCTCCTGCGGCGTGTACGGCTTGCCGTCCAGGTCGGTTTTCCAGTCGGTGCCCATGTGACGCTTGACGGAAGCGATCGTGCGATCGACGTTGGTGACCGCCTGACGCTTCGCAGGCTCGCCCACGAGTGTTTCGCCGTCCTTTGCGAAGGCAACGATCGACGGAGTCGTACGCGTGCCCTCGGCGTTGGCGATGACGGTCGGGTTCCCGTTGTCGAGGAACGCTACGACCGAGTTGGTCGTGCCGAGGTCAATACCTACTGCTCGTCCCATGCTTGGTGTTCTCCTTACTGTCTTGGTCTATTCGGATCACCGGACGTTCTCCGGTGATTCCGGCGGAGAAACCCACCGACACTCCCCCAAATGCCCGTGGGTTCGTCCTCCGGAATCGAACGGATCAGCGATGATCTACGCGGCGCTCACTGCAAACCTTGAGTCGCCATGACTCAA
>DXDC01000293.1 GCA_019115685.1 Candidatus Agrococcus pullicola | reverse complement strand
CGACAGCGACCGCAGTGGCGCGGGTGCGTCAACGTCGGGATCACAGGCCCGCATTTGTCGACAGCAGAATCGAGAAGCTGGCAGATTTGACGCATTCCGCGGCGGAAGCGTGCCAAGCGGGAAGCATCCATCTCGTCGGCGCTGCTATGAACGAAGGGCAGGAAGCGCTGGCTGACTTGGGTGTCAGCAGCAATTCGCTCGATAGACTTGTGGAATCAGCCAGGGACGCTGGCGCGGTCGGCGCCAAGCTGACCGGTGGCGGGATGGGCGGCTGTATCATCGCACTCGCTCCGACCGGCGGTGCGGATGCGCTGGCTGCCGAGTTGCGCTCCGCGGGTGCGACTCGAACCTGGATTTCGACAATGGAGGCCGCCGCATGACGCGGGCAGTCGCGCGCTCACACCCGAATATCGCGCTCGTGAAGTACTGGGGCAAGCAGAACGAACAGTTGATCCTGCCCGCGGCGGGCAGCCTGTCGTTAACCATCGACGCTTTCCCGACCACAACCGAGGTCACCCTCGACGACCGTGCAACGGCCGACACGTTCAGCCTCAACGGAGTTCCTGCCGCGGTGGGTCAGACCGCTCGAGTGAGCGCGCTGCTGGATATCGTCCGCGCTGTCGCCGGCGTGGACACCTTCGCGAATGTCGACTCGATCAGCGAGATTCCGACGGATGCCGGTCTCGCCTCCTCGGCCGCGGGTTTCTCCGCGCTCGCAGCGGCCGCCGCAGCTGCATACGGGCTCGAGCTCGACTCCCGGGCTCTGAGCCGGCTCGCTCGCCGGGGCTCGGGATCGGCTTCTCGTTCGGTTATTCCCGGGCTGGCGGTGTGGCACGCCGGCAATGACGAGGAGTCGTTCGCCGAGCCGGTGAACGGCCCGGATGTTCGCATGGTGATCGTGACGCTCAGCACTGGAGCGAAGCCGGTTTCCAGCCGCGAAGCCATGCGGACCTGCATGCTGACCTCTCCGTTCTACCCGGCGTGGGTCGCGTCTACGAAGTGGACGCTGGACGGCGCCCTGGAAGCCTGCAGAGACAACGACTTCACGCGACTGGGCCGAATAACAGAGTTGCACGCCAACCGGATGCATGCGTTGATCCAGTCTGCCGACCCGCCCATCCGCTACCTCACACCGCAGAGTGTCGCCGTCTTCGACGCGGTTGCTCAGCTGCGCGCAGCCGGCCGATCCTGCTATGCGACCGCGGATGCCGGTCCCAACGTGGTCGTGCTCACAACGCCGGAGGACGCGGAGCCGGTTGCGCGGCACCTTGCGGAGTTGGGGGAGACCCGAATCGTGGGTGCCGGACCGGGTGCCGCTGTCATCGAAAGAGGCATCGAGCCGTGATCACGACTCGGACGCCCGGCAAGTTGTTCGTCGCCGGGGAGTACGCGGTCGTCGAGCCGGGCCAGCCGGCCGTTCTTGTCGCAGTCGATCGGTACCTCACGGCTAAGCTCACCGAGAGCAAAGACCTCGGCCGCATCCACTCGGGGGAGTACGGGAACGCGCCGCTCGAGTGGACTCGAGCGGCCGACGGCATCGGGGTCGTGCTGGAGCACCGTCCGGCCGATTACGTGCTGAGCGCGATCCAGACCATGGAGCGCCTGCGCAGCGAACTGGGCATCCCCGCACGCTACTTCGATCTCGACATCACGAGCGAACTCGACGATTCGCAAGGCCGCAAGTTCGGGCTCGGATCTTCCGCCGCTGTCACGGTCGCTGTTGTGGCCGCGCTTGACGAGTTCTATAGCCTCGCGCTCACGAGAACTCAGCGTTTCAAGCTGGCACTGCTGGCCACCATCAGCATTTCACCGAACGCCTCGGGCGGTGACTTGGCGGCCTGCACCTTCGGCGGCTGGATTCGTTATAGCGCGCCCCACCGGGAGCGGTTGTTGCGCGAGTTTGCGCAGCACCCGCTCGCGGACGTGCTGGATTCCGGTGCCTGGGACACCTATCGAACGACGCGACTGCCGCACCCTACCGATCTAGAGCTGCTCGTCGGCTGGACGGGCAACCCCGCATCTACCGGTCGACTCGTCGACGGCGTCAGACACCGGCGCGGCCAGGGCTCGGGAAGCTATGGCAGGTTTCTCGAGGCCAGCGCGGCTGCCGTGGACATGGTTTCCCGCGGCCTCCTCGACGACGACGCGAACGAGACGCTCGGCGGTGTCCGCGAAGCCCGCAGGCTCATGCGACAGCTCGGCGACGCGAGAGCGATCGCCATCGAGACTCCCGCACTCGCCGCGCTGTGCGAGGCCGCTGAGCGCGTTGGCGCCGCGGCTAAGCCTTCGGGCGCAGGCGGAGGAGATTGCGGTATCGTGCTCGCACCGGCATCCGTGTCGCGTCGCAGCCTGCTGGCAGAGTGGGAGAATCACGATATTCGCCGGCTAGATCTCTCCGTGCACCCGCCGGAAGGAGCACCGGATGACCGATGACGCGACCAACGTGCACATGAGGCGCAAAGACGACCACCTTTCGCTCGCCGAGCGGCAGCAGCGCGAAGGCGGACGACCGAACGACTTCGACGAAGTTGAGTTCGTTCATCATGCTCTCGCGGGGATCGGCGCCGACGACGTGCAGCTGCGGGCCGATCTCGGAGATTTCGCATGGAACGCGCCGTTGTATATCAACGGCATGACCGGGGGCACCGAACGTACCGAGCGAATCAATCGAGCTCTCGCAGTCGCGGCCGCGGAAACGGGTTTGCCGATCGCATCCGGTTCCATGAGCATCGCACTGCAGCATCCGGAGACCGCTGCGGGCTTTCGTGTCCTTCGCCGGGAGAACCCCGACGGATTCGTCATGGCGAATCTCGGAGCGGACAAGTCACCGGATGACGCGCGTCGAGCCGTGGACCTGATTGACGCGGATGCGCTCCAGCTGCATCTCAACGCCGTCCAGGAGACGGTCATGCCGGAGGGCGACAGGGGGTTCTCTCATTGGCCCGCTGCGATCGAGCAGATTGTTGCTGCGTCCGCGGTGCCCGTCATCGTGAAAGAGGTCGGCTTCGGGCTCAGCGGGCGAACGCAGCAGCAGCTGGAAGATCTCGGCGTCCGAATCGCAGACGTCAGTGGCGTCGGCGGTACAGACTTCGTCGACATCGAGAACGCGCGCCGGGAGCGGCAGGACTTTACGTTCATGCGCGGGTTCGGACAGTCGGCGGTCGCGAGCCTGCTCGACGCCCCCGCAGATTCACGGTTGTCGCTGCTCGCATCCGGTGGGGTTCGCTCTCCACTCGACGTCGTGAAGGCGCTAGCGCTCGGGGCTCGTGCTGCCGGTGTGGCCGGTACGTTCCTCCGGCACGCGAGTGAGGGGGGAGCGGAAGCACTCATCCCCGTCGTCGAGCGATGGCTGCAGCAATTGCGGCAGTTACTGGTGCTGCTGGGAAGGAAGAATCCTGCCGAGCTGCAGAACACCGATGTGCTGCTGCGCGGAAGCGTGCGCGAATTCTGCGAACTCCGCGGCATCGATGCGAGTGGCTTCACCCGTCGCTCGGTCGCAGACTAGCCCTTGAGGATCGCCGGTTTCGCCGCGAGGGCCCGCTGGCAGTAGCCTTGAGATCATGTCGAAAGTGCTCTCTTCCCTGCCCGTGGGTGAACGGGTCGGTATTGCGTTCTCCGGTGGTCTCGATACTTCTGTGGCGGTTGCCTGGATGCGCCACAAGGGCGCGATTCCCTGCACCTACACGGCCAACATCGGCCAGCCGGATGAGCCTGACATCGATGCCGTTCCCGGCCGTGCGAAGGAGTACGGTGCCGAGATCGCGCGCCTGATCGACATCCAGGGTCTCCTGGTCCAGGAGGGTCTCGCGGCGCTGCAGACCGGGGCATTCCACATCCGCTCGGGCGGCAAGACGTACTTCAACACGACGCCGATCGGCCGTGCGGTCACGGGCACGATGCTCGTGCGCGCGATGAAGGAGGACGGCGTCGACATCTGGGGCGACGGATCGACCTACAAGGGCAACGACATCGAGCGCTTCTACCGATACGGCCTGCTCGCGAACCCGAACCTCCGCATCTACAAGCCGTGGCTGGATGCCCAGTTCGTCGCAGAGTTGGGCGGGCGCAAAGAGATGTCCGAGTGGATGGTCGAGCACGGCTTCCCCTACCGCGACTCAGTCGAGAAAGCGTACTCGACGGACGCCAACATCTGGGGAGCAACGCACGAAGCGAAGGACCTCGAATACCTCAACAACGGCGTTACTATCGTCGAGCCCATCATGGGAGTTGCTCCGTGGGACGAGTCGGTCGATATCAAGACCGAGGACGTCACCGTCACGTTCGAAGCCGGGCAGCCGGTTGCATTGAACGGCGTCGAGTTCTCCGACCCTGTCGAACTCGTCAAGGAGGCCAACCGCATCGGTGGTCGTCACGGTCTCGGTATCTCAGATCAGATCGAGAACCGCATCATCGAAGCGAAGTCCCGCGGCATTTACGAGGCGCCCGGTATGGCCCTGCTCCACATCGCCTACGAGCGTCTCGTGAACGCCATCCATAACGAGGACACCATCGCGACCTATCACAATGAGGGCCGCAAGCTCGGCCGACTCATGTACGAAGGCCGTTGGCTCGACCCGCAGTCGCTCATGCAGCGCGAGGCCATCGTTCGATGGGTCGCCTCGGCCATCACGGGAACGGTCACCTTGCAGCTGCGTCGCGGCGATGACTACTCGATTCTCGACACGACCGGCCCGAACCTCTCCTACCACGCCGAGAAGCTGTCGATGGAGCGCGTTGGCGACGCCGCCTTCGGGCCGGACGAGCGCATCGGTCAGCTGACGATGCGCAACCTCGACATCGCCGACTCCCGTGCGCGACTGGAGCAGTACGCCGGCCAAGGGATTGTCGCGGGTGAAACCGCTGCGCTGATCGGCAAACTAGAGGAAGGCGGCGCTGAGCGGATCGTCGCCGGGGGCGACCAGGACGGTGATCTCGACGAAGTCGGCAACCTCGCGGCCTTCGACCTCGGCACCGACTGACTCACGCGCATCCACACCTCCGTGCGAGGGTGCGAAAGTCGATCCCATCGATTGCGGGACTTGCATCGAGTGTTGACGCTTTCGCGCGTTTCAAGCTCCGCCGGCGGCGCGTGCCACGGAAGCCTCGATCAGGCGAGCGGATGCCGCAGCGCCGTCTTCCGCCGCGAACTCGGCCTTCACCGACCTCGCGGTCAACCGGTAGCCGGGGTCGGCGAGGATGCGCCGGACGGCGTCCGTGAAGCGCGTTGTGCTCACGTGTCGCGGCGAGACGGCGATGGCATTCCCGCGCCGTTCGCAGACGCGCACGTTCCATGTCTGTTCAGGCTGCAAGCCCATGCCGACGAATGGGATACCGGTTGCGCAGGCTGTTTGGACTGTGCCCTGTCCGCCGTGCAGCACCGCGGCATCCACGAGTCCGCCCAGCTTGTGCGCCGGCAGGAGGTCGGTGACGTGCACATTGTCTGGGAGGGTGTCTTGCGGCTCGAGGTAGTGACCTATCGGCGCAACGACGTTCACTGGAAGGGATGCGAGCGCAGTCGCGGCTGCGAGCGCGAGCTTCCGGGAGGCAGAGGAGCCGAGCCCCAAATATACGAGCGGGCGCGAGTCCTCGGCAAGGGACTCGACGACGGGCGGCAGAGGACGATCGAGTTGCGCGAAGATCGGACCGACGCGTTCGAAGTTCGCGGGCAACTCGAAGCCGTCGATCTCCCACTGCATCGTGGTGAGTAGATTGTGATCCGCGTTCAGCAGTGATGAGACGGTGCGCAGAGGTTCGACACCGTTTGCTTTCGCCACCGTTTCGAATGCTCGGGGCGCGAGCGGAGCCTTCGTGTAGATCGTGCGCAGAACCGAGCTGGCGACTCGATCCATCCAGCGAGTCATGCGACCGTCTCCCGGTAACAGCCCGAGGTGCCTCGTCTGGCCCACGTGCGGTTCCGTCAGCGCCAGCGGCACGGGATAGAACAGTGGGACACGCTCTGCACGCGCGGATATCCACGAAGTTATGTTTGTGCCGGTGACGACAGCCTTGGCATCGAGCTCTCTGATGAGTTCGCGCTCTGTATCGACACGGGCGGAGACGAGTTCGGTCGTGAACGGGGTCCGTATCCCTCGTCCCTGGTCGAACGCCATCGCCTGGTCCCGCTGTCGCCGCGTCCATACCGGGGTCCGGGGTCGATAATCGAAGCCCGCATCCCGGATCAGCGGCACGAAATCGTACTCGTACCCCATGAACACCGGCGTGTGCTCGTCGCGCAATGCCCGCGCAACCTCGATCATCCTTGTCGTTTCCGCGAGATTGAACGTCGCCGGGCAGAACAGCACGGTTGCCATCTTCAGGTTCCTTCGATCAGGCGCTGCACTGCGTGCAGGGCGAGTTTGAGATCTGGGGACGTCTTCTGGGCGCTTTCGGTGCGCAGAGCCCACCGGTCGAGTGCGACGAGGATCGAGAACACAATCTCCGCCAGGAGTTCGGAGGGCAGGTCGGCGCGAACGACTCCGAGCTCAGTCCCGCGTCGCAGCGCGGCGTCGCTCCAGGCTCGGGCTGCTTCGCGCAGGGAATCCGCGGCAGAGTCAACTCCCTCGGGAAGCGCATGGAATAGGCGGGCGAGCTCGACGGTCACGGGCCGTTCGGCAGCCATACGAGTGATGCCTTCGAGCAGTGTGCTCATGGCGGGCCAGAAGGTTTCCTCGTCGAGCTCTGCGAGATCCGGTGGTCGTACGAACTCGTCCACAGCGGCAACCAGCGCGTGCATCATGCGATCGTGCAGGTCTCGCTTATCGGTGAAGTAGTGGTAAAACGAGCTCTTCGGCATCTCGGCAGTGGAGATGATGCGATTCAGAGACGCAGTTTCGAAGCCGTAGCGCAGAAATTCCTCCGCGGCGGCGCGGAACAGCCGTGCTTCGCGGTCGGCTGCCATGGGTTGCGCCCGTCGTGCCATGAGTGCAGTATACGCGTTTCTGTACCAAAGTGGTACAGAAACGCTGCCGCTTACCGACTCGACCCCAGGCGTCTATGCTGGAGCGTGTGCGCTACGTATGGCTTCTTTGAAAACTCCTTTCTCTCCGACGAGCAAGATTGGGGAGTTGAGATCCCTCCTCTGGGCGAGCCAGAGCAAGCGGCGCGACTCCGCGAGTGGATGCGTGAGCATGGTGGCAGGGCGCGCATAACGGGTCGGCACGCCCGGAACCTGAACCCCCTGATCTTTGCCGGCGAGCGCTCTCGTGAGCTGAGGTTTGCCTGGTGGTGGTTGCACGTAGGAGGGAGCCCGGCAAAGTTCAGCGCGTTCAACTCGCGATCCGATGCCCTCGTCGCCAAGTGGCGTACGGCGTTTCAGCGTCGAGCGATTGCGCCCGCAGCCTGGTTCGATGAGAAAGGGGCGCGATTCGCTTTAGCCGGTCAGGCTTTCGGAATGGCTGCGATCACCACATCGGCCCGGACGAGCGCGGGCGAGGCGCTCGATACGTACTCGATCGTCACGCGTGAGGCCGTTGGCGCAGTGGCGCCCGTGCATAACCGTATGCCGCTACTGGTTCCGCGAGAGCTTCACGATGCGTGGCTCGACCCGGAGCGAGTGGGGGATGCCGAGCTGATCGGCGCGGTTGTCTCGGCCTCCGATGAGCTCAGCCGCGCGCTCGATATAGTCACCGACGACGAGGTCGATGAGGATACTCCGGCGCTGTTCTAGGTCATGTCCAAAGCGGGCCCCGGGTCACGACGGCTTGTTTGCCTTACCGTCGAGCCACAGCGTGTCGGAGTCGTCGCGATGAGAGCCGGATGAACCGACGTGCTTGCCACTGATCGTCGGGCCCTTCTGGATGACGTGCACCATGGCCATGCCATGGCCGCGACCGAGGTCGTAGTCCTCCTTGAGCCATGCGAGGATCTCGCCGGCCTTGATCGACGGGTCGTGATAACCGCGCTCCTTCGCGAGATCGAGTAGTTGGCGCGGGGTAAGCCCGGTTTTCTCTTCAATTGCGTCGAGGTAAGCCTGGAATGACATGAAGGGCCTTTCGATACTCGGGAGGAAGCGTGACGGGTGATCCTAGGGTGTACGGTACTGTTCAGTACCGTTGGCGTCAAGCGATTCGTGGCTCGTAAGGTGGTTCATCGTGGCAGAGCACAAGATCAGCGATAAGCGCGAGCGAATGCTCATGAGCGCGCTGGATGTGTTCGTGCGAAACGGCTATGTCGGCACCAGCACCGATCAACTTGCTGCCGCGGCCAGAGTTTCCAAACAAACGCTGTACCGAGAGTTCGGCGATAAGGAAGGCGTCTTCGAGAGCCTGATCCGGTTCGCCTGTCAGCGGGTCGAGGACCCGTTCGCGCCGATGGTAGCGAGGATGCGCGAGTGCGAATCAGCCGAAGAAGCGCTGCAAATCCTCGCAGGGCAGTTCACGCGTTCCATCATGGACGCCCGGATTCAGCGACTGCGACGTCTCGTGATTGCTGAGGCCGTACGCTTTCCGCAGCTTGGGCGCATGTATTGGGAGGGCGGGTTCCAACGAATGCTCGTGTCGATCGAGCAGTGTCTCGCGGTGCTGGATGCCCGTAAGCTCCTGTCCATCGCGGACCCAGCGTTAGCGGCACAGCATTTCGCGGGGATGCTCCTGTGGATTCCGGGCAATCGAGCCATGTTCGATGCTGAGGCCCTGCTGCCTGACGAAGAAGAGCTCGACGCGATCAGCGCATCCGGTGTCGCCGCCTTCTTGCGCGCTTACGCGCCGACCTCGTCGCTTTAGTCTTCGATCGGAATGCGAAAGCGCGGACGATTCTCCGCAAGTGGGAGGACAGCCCGCGCTTCCTAAGGGATTATTTACAGCGCGCGAATGTTCGCTGCCTGAAGACCCTTGCGGCCGGGTTCTGTGTCGAACTCGACCTTCTGGTTCTCGAACAGGTCGCGGCGCCCGTTGCCTTCGATCGCACTGAAGTGCGCGAAGACATCGTCCGAGCCATCATCGGGTGCGATGAAGCCGAAGCCCTTGTCTGAGTTGAACCATTTGACGGTGCCAGTGGCCATGACGTCATTCCTTCGTTGTCAGGGACCACGGAAGTGATCCTGGATAGCCGCGGCGACGGCGCCGCCGCGGAGTCTGGTAGGGCCCGGGCGCAGGGGCGCCTTGGGCGAGGGCATCGGGGAGTCCCGCGGTGCACGGGCAGCATCAGCAGCGACGCAGTCAACAGTCTCGTCACCGAGCGCAGCAGCGCGCACGTCTAGTGATGCCTGTCGCCAGGAGATGTCTATCGGGGAAGAGCGGTGAAGCGGGTGGAGCAGAGAAGTGGTGATTGGTATTTCGATTCTTTCGGAGCGGCACGGGACGGGTCACCGTGGGCGCATCTGGTCGAACGTTCGACTGTGAAACAGTCGTGGGAGATCTGCCTCGCCGTACGCTCTAGTGCAAGCCTACAGCATGTGCTCGTCGGCATGCCCGAACAGCGACGAAAGAGTATCCTTGTGAGCACAAGCTCCGAAGAGGCATCACCATGAAGGCACTGCGTTATCACGGGAAAGAGGACGTGCGGATCGAGGATATCGAAGAGCCTCGAGTGAGTTCCGGCACGGTAAGGATCAAGCCTGCATTCACGGGAATCTGCGGCAGTGATCTGCATCTGTTCTACGACGGCCCGATGGAAGGCATCCAGGGTGTCAGCGCACCCCATCCGATCTCCGGAGAGACGCTGCCGGTGGTCTTCGGACACGAGTTCTCGGGTACCGTCGAGGAGATCGGCGAAGGTGTAGAAGGCCTCAGTCTCGGTGACCGGGTGGTAGTCGAGCCGTTCATGGTGTGCGAGGAGTGCGCGATGTGCACGAGCGGTCGTTACAACCTCTGCCCGAAGATGGGCTTCATCGGTATATCCGGCCGCGGAGGCGGACTTGCCGAGTACATCGTCGTCGAAGAACGCTGGGTACACCCGGTAGGCGACATGCCTCTCGACCAAGCGGCTCTCATCGAGCCCCTCGCTGTAGCGACCCAAGGGGTGGAGCTATCCGGTGCCAAGGAGGGAGACGTCGCGATCGTCGGCGGTGCCGGTCCGATCGGTCTCCTCACGGCTGCAGTACTGAAGGCCTACGGCGCGACGGTTGTCATCACGGAGCTGTCGGCAGCGCGCAAGGACAAGGCACGTGAGACAGGGGTCGCCGACTACGTGGTGGATCCGCGCGAGCAGGACCCCGTGGAGCTCGCTCGAGAGCTGACAGACGGAGTTGGAGCGAATGTCGCATTCGAATGCACCTCGGTGCCGGCAGTGTTCGACCAACTGCTCAGCGCACTGCGCCCCGGAGGTCTGCTGCAGGTGGTTGCGCTGCACCCGAGCGGTGTGTCGATCGATCTAGGGCAGGTCGTCATGACGGAGAAGATCGTACAGGGCACAATCGGTTACGCGAATGTACACGAGAAGGCGATCGAGCTCGTGAACAGCGGCAGGCTCGACCTGTCTCCGTTCATCTCCGGCAAGATTCCCGTGGAGCGCATCGTAGAAGATGGCTACACCGTTCTCCGCGAGCGCCCCGAGGAGGCCGTCAAGATCCTGGTAACGGTCTAGCCGGGTACAAATTCTTCAGCGAAGCATGCCGCTGGCGTATGCGGCCTGACCAATGTGCTGTGAAGCATCATCGATGATGCTCACCAGACGGACACCGCGAGTAATCGGCGGATCGTAACTGTCGTCGATCACTTCGCCGAGCTGCGCGTCCTCCAGTTCGTTTATGTAGGAGACCAGGGCATCCGTCGCCGCTGCGAGATACTCCAGTAGCAGTTCCGCGTCGTCGACGACAAGGGCGCGCGCCTGGTCTGGGCTGTGCCCGTAACCGATACCGGCACCAAGCTCGCCCAGCCCGAACCTGCGGTCGAATCCCCGCTGCTCCCAGACCTGCTCGTCACCCGACAGCGCGGCGGTTTGCGCGTCGATTTCGCGCCCGGTGTGCCAGAGCAGCCACGCGATCGAATTGTCGTGTCCGCCCGGATGAGCGTTGATCGCTTCCGGTGTCAACGATTCTCGCAGCGCTAGTGCAGCTTCGAGCGGGCGACGGGCGGCTTCGGTGAGTATCTCAGAGGAACGCATGCCGTCACCCTATGTCTGCGCATTCGGGTGATGTCAACGGGTACTTGCGAATCCTCCTGCGGCTGCGCAGCGGTTCGGCACTGGCGATCGAGACATGCGCATGCGCTCGACCGTATCGCTTCCATCCACCCTCCCACCCTCGATGCCACAATGAGATCAGCGGAAGAGCGGTAGACGGGAGGAATCACGTGCGGACTATCGGAATGCTGGGCGGTATGAGCTGGGAATCTAGCGCCGAGTACTACAGGCTCGCGAACGAGCTTGTGCGCGAACGGCTGGGCGGCTACCACTCCGCCCGCATACTGCTGGACTCCCTCGATTTCGACGAGGTGGAGAAGCTGCAGTCGTCGTCCGACTGGGATGCCGCGGG
>DXDC01000292.1 GCA_019115685.1 Candidatus Agrococcus pullicola | reverse complement strand
GAGGACACCACCGCAAAGCCGGCAGCGAAGCAGGAGCGGCAGCCAGTGAAGCAGCAGAACAGCGAACAGAACAGCTCGGCGTCGACCATCGCTGCGAAGACGACGAAGCAGCCGGCTCGGCCAACGCCCGTTCCCGCCGAGGCGAAGGCGAAAAAGGATTCCTCGAAGGACGGCGATCAGGCCAACGAGCCGGTACGCACGCCCCTGCGGGGTCTGCCGAAGACACTCGCAGCGAACATGGACGAGTCACTGACGGTCCCGACAGCCACCAGCGTTCGCACGATTCCCGCGAAGCTGATGATCGACAACCGAATCGTCATCAACAATCATCTGCGTCGCACCCGCGGCGGTAAGGTCTCGTTCACGCACCTCATCGGCTACGCCCTCATCCAGGCGCTCAAGGTCTTCCCGAGTCAGAACGTGTCGTACGACATCGTCGACGGCAAGCCGACGCTCGTGCAGCATCAGGATGTCAATCTGGGTATCGCGATCGACCTGCCCAAGCCCGATGGTTCCCGTGCGCTGCTCGTGCCCAGCATCAAGAAGACGCAGTCCATGGACTTCCAGGACTACCTGAACGCGTACGAGGACGTCGTGAAGCGCACGCGCGACAACAAGCTGTCGGCTGCCGACTTCGCCGGTACGACGATCTCGCTGACGAACCCGGGCGGCATCGGCACCGTCCACTCCGTTCCCCGCCTCATGAAGGGGCAGGGGTGCATCATCGGTGCCGGAGCTCTCGACTACCCCGCAGAGTTCGAGGGCTCGTCGCCGGAACGACTCGCGGATGCAGGTATCGGGAAGACCATCACGCTCACGTCTACCTACGATCACCGCGTAATCCAGGGAGCCGGCAGCGGCGAGTTCCTGAAACTCGTGCACCAGATGCTCATCGGCGAGATGGACTTCTACCGCAACATCTTTGCCGACCTGCGCATCCCATACGAGCCCATCCGCTGGACGACGGATGTCAACGTTGAGCCGAACACCGAGCTCTCCAAGCAGACACGAGTGAGCCAGTTGATCGGGGCCTACCGCACCAACGGTCACCTCATGGCCGACATCGATCCGCTCGAATACGTGCAACGCACGCACCCCGATCTCGAGATCGAGCATCACGGGCTTTCATTCTGGGATCTCGATCGTGAGTTCGTGGTCGGCGGATTCGGCGGTAAGCGTCAGGCACTGCTGCGAGATGTGCTCGGTGTCCTTCGCGATACCTACTGCCGCACGACGAGCGTCGAGTACATGCACATCTCCGACCCGGCGCAGCGGCAGTGGTTCCAGTCGCACCTCGAGGTGCCGTATGTCAAGCCGACGCACGACGAGCAGATGCGCATCCTCGGCAAGCTGAATCAAGCCGAGTCGTTCGAGACATTCCTGCAGACGAAGTTCGTCGGGCAAAAGCGATTCAGCCTCGAGGGAACCGAATCGATGATCGCGTTCCTCGACGCTGTTCTCGCCGGTGCCGCGGAGCAGAACCTGCACTCCGTCGCTATCGGGATGCCGCACCGGGGTCGGCTCAACGTGCTCTCGAACATCGCGGGCAAGACGTACGCCCAGATCTTCCAGGAGTTCGAGGGCGCCGCCTCGTACAACGGCTCGGGCGACGTGAAGTACCACTTGGGCACAGAGGGCACCTTCACGAGCGCATCCGGTGCGCAGATTCCCGTCTATCTCGCCGCCAATCCCTCGCACCTGGAGGCCGTTGACGGCGTGCTCGAAGGCATCGTCAGGGCGAAGCAGGACAGCCTCGGTGACGGCCAATTCTCGGTCCTGCCGATTCTGGTGCACGGCGACGCCGCTATGGCTGGGCAGGGAGTCGTGTTCGAAACGCTCCAGATGTCGCAGCTGCGTCCCTACCGCACGGGCGGCACGATCCACCTGATCGCGAACAACCAGATCGGTTTCACAACACCCCCGAAGGACGGTCGCTCCTCCACGTACGCGAGCGATATTGCGAAGGCGATCGAGGCGCCGGTCTTCCACGTCAACGGCGACGACCCCGAGGCGGTTGTCCGTGTCGCGGAGCTAGCGTTCCAGTACCGCCAGGAGTTCAACCGCGATATCGTCATCGACCTCATCTCGTACCGCCGACGCGGCCACAACGAGGGTGACGACCCCACGATGACCCAGCCGCTCATGTACTCGCTCATCGAGGCCAAGCGCTCCGTGCGCACGCTCTACGCCGAGAATCTCGTCGGCCGCGGCGACATCACCGTGGAAGAGTACGAGCAGGCGCAAGCCGACTTCCAGGATCGTCTCGAGCGTGCGTTCCAGGAAACCCACGAGGCCACGACGGGCTCCATCCCGATTGTGAGCTCCACGCCCGAAACACCGCTGGCAGGAGCACCCGACGACACGGGCGTGCCTGCGTCCACGCTCGAGGCCATTGCGAACGCCCACGCGAACCCGCCCGAGGGCTTCACCGTGCATCCAAAGGTCGCGCAGTTGCTGAAGAAGCGCGTGCAGATGAGCACGGATGGGAACATCGATTGGGCCTACGGTGAGCTGCTGGCCCTCGGATCCGTTCTCATGGAAGGCAAGCCCGTCCGCATGACCGGTCAAGACACGCGGCGCGGAACATTCGTGCAGCGCCACGCCGTCATGCACGACAAGTCGAACGGCCAGGAATGGCTGCCGCTGGCGAACCTCAGCGAATCGCAGGGGCGTCTTTCGATCTACGACTCGTTCCTCAGCGAGTACGCGACCATGGCGTTCGAATACGGCTACTCCGTCGAGAACGCGGAAGCACTCGTGCTCTGGGAGGCCCAGTTCGGCGACTTCGCGAATGGGGCGCAGATCGTCATCGACGGGTTCATTGCGTCCGGTGAACAGAAATGGGAGCAGGAGTCGAGCCTCACGCTGCTTCTCCCCCACGGGTACGAAGGCGCCGGCCCCGATCACTCGTCGGCTCGCCTCGAGCGTTTCCTGCAGCTCGCAGCGCAGCAGAACATGACGATCGCGCGTCCCTCGACACCCGCGTCGTACTTCCACCTGCTGCGACGTCAGGCGTACGCACGTCCGCGCAAGCCGCTCATCATCTTCACTCCGAAGGCGATGCTGCGACTGCGGGATGCTGTGAGCCCCGTCGAAGCATTCACGTCGGGACGATTCGAGGCGGTTCTCGACGACAACAATGTCCCAGACAGGGAGCGAGCACGCCGCGTTCTCATCGCGAGCGGCAAGATCGTCTACGACATCCGGCAGGAGATCGCCAAGCGCGAGCTCGATGACGTCGCGATCGTCCGCCTCGAGCAGCTCTACCCGCTGGATGTCGAGCGCATCAACGAGGTCGTCGACCAGTACCCGAACGCGGAACTGGTCGCGGTGCAGGAAGAGCCACTGAACCAGGGGTCCTGGCCGTTCATCCACCACAACCTGCCGAAGCACCTCCACGGGCGTACGCTTCGCGGTGTCGGGCGCGCCCCGTCGGCGAGCCCGGCGACGGGTTCACCGAAGCGCTCGGCGGCCGAGCTGGTGCAGATTCTCGACGAGGCGCTCTCCTAACCGCCACAGCACGCTCCCCGTCAACGCACGGGAACACTTCTCGGTCTATAGCTGGTGACACGCAGGTATACGGCGGTCATTCCATGCATAGACCGAGAAGTGTTCTTAGCGGAACCGGCTCGGAAGGGAAACGAGAACCTATCGCCGGCGAGGAAGCTTAGTTGTGGCCGGCCTGCGCTTCCCGAATGGCATCGAGGATGCGGTCGCGCAGCTGCTCGGGCGCGGCTTCCTTGCACGCGTCCTTCAGCGCGCTCGAAAGCGTCACCCCTACCGTGTGCTCATCGCGACACTCCTGGCAGCCGTCGAGGTGCGCCCTGATGTCGCTCGCGTCTTCAGCACACAGTTCGCCGTGCATGTACTCTTCGAGCTCCCGACGCGCTTTCTCACAAGCTTTGTCTGGCGTCTCCTGTGCCTCGCCGATCATGCGGTCTCCTTCGTAGTCATACCCTGTTGGCTCGCGTAATCCGCGAGCAGTTCGCGCAGTTGGCGCCGGCCACGATGCAGTCGACTCATAACCGTTCCAACCGGAGTGTGCATGATTTCTGCTGTTTCTGCGTACGAGAGCCCCTCGACGTCCACCCAGTAGACAACCATCCTGCGGTCCTCCGGGAGCGATTGCAGAGCGTCCTTGACGACGCCGGACGGCATCCGATCGATCGCTTCCGCCTCTGCCGAGCGCGAGTGAGATGCCGTTATCGAGTCGGAGTCCCCGACCTGCCAGTCCTCCATCTCGTCCAGCGCATTCTGCCGCGGTTCTCGCTGTGCCTTTCGGTACTGATTGATGTAGGTGTTGGTCTGTATTCGGTACAGCCACGCTTTGAGGTTCGTACCCTGAGTGAATGAGTCGAAGGCGGCATAGGCCTTCGCGAACGTCTCTTGCACAAGATCCGCCGCATCCGCCGGATTACGCGTCATGCGCATACCCGCGGCGTACAGAGCGTCCGTGTACTGCAGTGCTTCGTCGACGAATCGAGCACGCTTATCTTCACTGGTCATCGATATCGAGTCTAGAGACCTCTCGCGCAGCTGTGTTGTCATGCATCGCCTCCTGCATTGAGCAACAGTGGTGTTCGCGTCGACATTCCCGCGGTTGATTCGTCGGCGGCGGGGTAGATTGGAGGGTGATGGATGCACCGCTCTCAACTGCCTGGTCTGCGCCGCGCGCGACAACGGGCCTCGACGCCCAAATCGATCTCCCGGGTTCGAAATCACTCACCAACCGCGAGTTGGTGCTGGCCGCGCTGGCGGACGGACCAAGTCGCCTTCTGCGGCCCCTCCACTCGCGCGATGCACAGCTCATGGTCGAGGGCCTTCGCTCGCTCGGCTCAGGGATCGAGCCGGTTGCCGGCGACGGTGCTTACGGCAGCGACCTGATCATCACCCCGGGAGTCTCGGACGGTTCTATTTCGATCGATGTCGGACTGGCGGGTACGGCTATGCGTTTCCTGCCGTTCGTCGCAGCTCTGACTCCGGCGACGGTGCACTTCGACGGCGACCCGCACGCGCGAATGCGCCCAATGCGTGAAACGATCGAATCGCTGCGCGCCCTCGGGGCGGTGGTCGACGACGGCGGCCGCGCCGCGCTCCCCTTCTCGGTGCAGGGCAGCGGGGGGCTCGAGGGCGGCGCGCTGACGATCGACGCTTCCCGTTCCAGTCAGTTCGTTTCCGCATTGTTGCTGGCGGCCCCGCGCTTCGAACACGGACTCAC
>DXDC01000291.1 GCA_019115685.1 Candidatus Agrococcus pullicola | reverse complement strand
CGGCTCTTCAGCGGCGAATTCCGCAGCCAGTGCACCACGATCGCGCGACTCGCCGCTGATGCCGCGACGGACGATAGCGTCCTCGCCGAGCTGGCGGAGGCGTTCGCACGCCCTTCCAGGGCATCGAACATGACCCTGACCCGGTTGTCCGGTGAGCTGCGACGCAGGCCCCGCGACCGGCGCATCCTGCAGGTGCTCATCGCAGCCGGCCTGTTCTAGGACGCGAAGGCGTCGTCGGGGATCGGCGACTGCTCCCTGAGCTCTATTTCGAGCGGGATCGCAAGGCTCATCCCGTACGTCTCGGTGAAGTGATGGTAGTCGCGGTACACGTGGACGTCGCCGATCACTGTGGGACAAATGCCGTCATCGCAGAACCAATGCGTCATATCGACGAGCCAGGCTCCTTCGGTCTGGAGCGCCGCCTGCGCTATCACGTCCTGCCCGAGCGGCGTCTGCACGTCGGCCAATTCGGTAACGCACGGGGCGCGAGGCTGCAGCCGCGAACACTCGATCATCTCGTTCGTCGTCACGGGATAGTCGCGCATGATGACCATCTGCGTGCCGCGTTCGATCTGCCACTGCCATGCTTCGCGGTAGCCGTGGACACCGGCCTCGAAGCTCATCTCGCCCGTGACGGGATCGATGAAGTTGCTGTTGCCGGCGAACGCCGAGGTGAAGATGAAGTCGTACGGTTCGATCGTGTCGAAGTGCTCCAGCAGGTCTGCGATCCAGTCGAGGCAGGTTTCCCGCACTTCCTCGTCGTTCTCCTGGCGCCCAGTCATGTTGAAACTGCAGGAGGCCTTGTTGTAGGTGTCGAGTTGCCATCCGTGCTGGTCGGCGAGCGCTCGCAATGCCGGGAACCACACTGCGCCGTGCGAATTGCCCACGAGTGCGATCCTGACGGTGCCGTCCCTGTCACCCCACGTGCAGGGCTTGAGCCCGGTACCGGTCGGTCGCGTGTGGCAGTCATCGGCGAAGATTCGGCCCGAATCGTTGCCGGGTGTTGCAGGAAGCACGGGGGCGGAGACGTCCGCCTCGCAGTTCTCCCGATCGAGAAGCGCGAGCGCTCCGAAGCACGGTGCTGTCTGGGTTTCCCACCGCTCCTGGGCCTGCGCGGCCGTTCGTTGCGCGACGAGCGCATCGCCGACGAATCCGAGTCCGCCCGTCGCCGCGGCGGAGGCGACGGCGACCGCGGTTACGGCTCTGCGGGTAAACGCACGCTTGGCGGCACGGAAGTCTGCGAGGGGACGCTCGACGAGACGGACGGTCAGATAGGCGAGCACGAACGACAGCCCCAGGATGCCGAGCCCGGTCAAGAATCCGACCTCCGTCCGGCCCTGCACCGTCAGCGTGAAGATCATGACGGGCCAGTGCCAGAGGTAGAAGCCGTAACCGAAGCCGCCCATCCAGACGAACGGCCGCGTCGCGAGCAGGGCGTTGGCGCCCCACTTCGCGTCGTTCTCGCCCGCCACCATGACCGAGACGGCCGCGAGAACCGGAAGGGCCGCAACCCAGCCGGGGAAAACATCCGCGACCGGCAGCAGGAAGCCCATGGACACCAGCACCGCGAGACCCAGCCAGCTCAGTGCACCCGCGAGCGCACTCGGTATGCGCATGCGGTGGATGAGCAGTGCGAGCAGGGCGCCGGCGCCGAACTCCCACACCCTTGTCAGTGTGCTGAAGTAGGCGAACTCCTGATGCTGCTGCGTCTGCACGATCGACCAGGCGAAGGACACCAGCGCGAGCACGGCGATGGCGCCAGTCACGATGCGCCGTGTTCGGTGTTCCGACCCCTTTGCTACCCGAGCCGCAAGGAGAAACAGCAGGAGCCACAGCAGGTAGAACTGCCCCTGGACCGACATCGCCCAGAAATGCTGCAGTGGCGATCTCGACTGATCGGTGGCTAAGTAGTCGACGGCGTTCCAGGCGAGATACCAGTTCTCCCAGTAGAACATCGACGCGATGATCTGATCGAAAGTGTCTTGCCACATGGGAAGCGGCCTGAGAACGACGGTGCAGATGAATACGACGATGCAGACGACCGTCGCTGCCGGCAGCAGCCGCGTCGCGAGCCTGGCGAGATAGGTGAGCGGCTGAATCGCGCCGTACCGGCGAACGTGTCCCAGCAAGGTGAGCGTGATGAGGAATCCCGAGACCGCGAAGAAAACGTCAACACCGCCCGAGACCCGGTTGAACCAGACGTGGTAGACCGCGACGAGCACGAACGCAACCGACCGGAGACCTTCGATCTCGGGACGGAATCGCTTTGCTGGTGCTTGGTGCTGTGTCACGGGAGAAACTTTCGCAGGAGCAGCGCGCGAAGCTTCTGCGGCCGGGGCTCGCACGACATCCGTGAACGCTGAGCGGCTGGCCGTTCGCGAACACTGCAGGGACGACAGCTCACGATACCGCACGAGGCATCAGCGCTTACGCTCCGATGCGATAATGCTTGAGATCTCGACACGGCCCTGCGAGGTCACTCATCGCTCGACAAGAAGGCAGTTTCCGTGAAGCTACTCGTAACCGGTGGTGCCGGATTCATCGGATCCAACTTCGTCCGTCGCGCGATCGGTGGCGAGTACCCGCATCTGGCGGGAGCGCACGTGACGGTGCTGGACGCGCTCACCTACTCCGGCAACCTCGCCAATCTCGAGTCGGTGCGCGATTCGGCGAACTTCGATTTCGTGCACGGCGACATTCTCGACCCCGATGTGCTCGACCGTGTTCTCCCCGGTGTCGATGCGGTCGTGCACTTCGCCGCCGAAAGCCACGTCGATCGCTCGGTGCTCGACGCATCGGTGTTCATCGACACGAATGTCGCGGGTACGCAGCGCCTCCTGGATGCCGCGCTTCGGCACGGTGTCGGCCGCTTCGTGCACGTGTCCACCGATGAGGTGTACGGGTCGATCGACGAAGGATCCTGGGCGGAAGATCATCTGCTCGAACCCAACAGCCCGTACGCAGCATCGAAGGCCTCGAGCGATCTCGTGGCCCGCTCGTACCACCGAACGCACGGCCTGCACGTGAACATCACGAGGTGCTCGAACAACTACGGGCCGTACCACTTCCCTGAGAAGGTCATCCCGCTCTTCGTCACCAATCTGATCGACGGCCGCGGGGTTCCGCTGTACGGCGATGGCCGCAACGTGCGCGACTGGCTGCACGTCGACGATCACTGCAGGGGGGTCGCGCTGGTTCTCGAAGCGGGCGAAGCCGGCGAGATTTACAACATCGGCGGGGGCACGGAACTCAGCAACCGCGAGCTCACCCGGCTGCTGCTGGAGGCGACGGGGCGCGACGCGTCGTTCATCGAGCCCGTCGCCGATCGCAAGGGGCACGATCTGCGCTACTCGGTCGACAGCTCGAAGATCAGCGAGCGACTCGGGTATCGACCTCGCGTGCCGTTCGAACGCGGGCTCGAAGAGGTCGTGCAGTGGTATCGCGACAATCGCGCTTGGTGGGAACCGCTCAAGGAACGGGCCCGCCTCAGCAACGACAGGACGGGCTGACGTGAGGGTGCTCGTGACGGGTGCGGGCGGGATGCTCGCGAGAGACATTCTGGAGGCTCGTAGCGGACACGATCTCGTAGCCGTGACACGCGCCCAGCTCGATGTGACGGACCCCGAGGCGTGCGTTGCGACTGTCGCCGGATTCGACGCGGTCATCAACTGCGCCGCCTTCACCTCCGTGGACGAGGCGGAGACGGACGAGCGAACCGCCTACGCGGTCAACGCGGCCGGAGCGCAGAATCTTGCGATCGCTGCGAGAGCGGTCGGCGCCGTGCTCGTGCAGGTCTCGACCGACTACGTCTTCGACGGCACCGCGTCCAGCCCGTACCGAGAGGACGCCCAGCCGAGCCCGCTGGGTGCCTATGGGCGTACGAAGGCAGCCGGCGAATCGCTCGCGCTCGCAGCGCATGACGACACCGTGATCGTGCGCGTGGCGTGGTTGTACGGCATGCACGGCAGCAACTTCGTGTCGACCGTGCTCCGTCTGGCGAACGAACGGGATACCGTCAGGGTTGTCGCGGATCAGCGCGGTCAACCGACGTCGACGGTCGAAGCGGCGGCGAGCATCCTGGCCCTGCTGGATGCGGGTATCCGGCGCGGCGCCTTCCACGCGACGTGCGCCGGGGAGACGACCTGGCACGGGCTGGCGCGCGAGACCTTCCGGTTGACGGGGCTCGAGGCCGAGCGCGTCCTGCCGGTGACGTCTGCCGAGTTCCCCAGACCCGCTCCCCGCCCCGCGTACAGCGTGCTCGATCATTCGGCGATCCGCACGGTTCGCGCACCCGCGCTGTGGGAAGATGCCCTCAGGCGAGAGCTTGCACGGATGGGCGTGCTCGCAGAAGGGAACCCCAGGTGACGACCGCACTACGAGTGATCCTCGACGATGTCGGCGGCCAGACACGTACGCCGCTGGCCTGGTACGGCGAAGAGATAACCCGCGCCCTGATCCAGACGGCCCCTGACGAAATAGGCGTGAGCGCCTTCACCGCCGCGATCTCGTCCGAACGCGAGGCGCGCATCCACGAGCTGTTCCCCGGTCTGCTGGATCTCGAGCACGCGATGCTTCCCGCGCGCGAGATGCGCGAAGCCTGGCTGCACTCGCTCACGACCTTCCCACTGCCGGGGCTCGTGCACTCGACAAGCCTGTTCGCCCCGCTGCGAGCACGGATCGACGACGACAGCGGCCAGATGGTGGTGACGGTGCACGGCGCTGCCGCGGTCTCCGACCGCAGTACGGCGAAGGATCGCTGGTTCGAGAAAGCGATCAAGCGAGCGTGGAAGCACGCCGATGGCATTGTCGTGCCGACGTACGCGGTTGCCAACGAGCTCGGTGAGATGTTCGATTTCCGTGGCCGCATCCGCGTTATCGCCGGAGGAGTTGCCGATTCCCTTGCGCTGCCGGACAACGCGGACGAGCGGGCGCGCCTCATGACGCTGCCAGAGCGCTTCGCGGTTGTCATGACGCAGCAATCGACGCAGAGCACAGGCCAGGACCTTGTGAAGCTACTGGCGGATGCCGCGATGCCGGATATCCCGATCGTGGTCGTGGGACCCGTGGCCTGGGACGACGAGACGCTCTCGGCGATGGCCGTCAAAGCAGGCATCCCACCCGCGCGCTACTGGCCCGTCGGCGAGCTCGACGACGCGGACCTCGCGGTCGTGCTGAGCCGCGCCAGCGCGCTCGTGCACATCAGCCGCAACGACGCCTTCGCACTGCCCGTACTGGCCGCGTTCAAGCTCGAATGCCCGGTCGTGCACATCGCGACCCCCTCGCTCGACGAGGTCTCGAACGGTGCTGCGATCTCGGTCAGCCCCTCCCCTGACGGCGATCTGTCGCGGCCGATCGCCGAGGGGCTGCGGCGCGTGCTGGAGGAGAGCGGGCTCGCGGAGGAACTCGTGGCGCTCGGCAGCGATCGGGTGCGTCTGTACGACTGGCGGATGGCCGCGGAGCAGATATGGCAATTCCACGCGGATCTGTAGATCGGCGCGTCAGCGTCGCACTCTGCACGCACAACGGCGCAGAGTTCATCGAGGAGCAGTTGCGCAGCATTCTGCAACAGACAATGCCCGTGCATCAGATCGTGCTCGGTGACGACGAATCGACCGACGACACGGTCGGCATCGCTCGTGCCGTCGTGGCGGAAACGGATGTCGAACTGCTGGTACGCGCGCACACCCCCGGTCTCGGTGTGCGCGAGAACTTCGCGGATGCGGTCTCGGCCACGACCGGCGATGTGGTGGCGCTCAGCGACCAGGACGACGTATGGCATCCCGAGCGACTCGCACGGCTGCTCCCGCGCCTGGACGATGCACAGCTGGTGCACTCGGATGCGCGGCTCGTCGATGACGACCTGCAGCCGGTCGGCTCGACACTGCTGGCGTCGCTCGAGGCCTCGTCTTGGGAACTTGAGCAGCTGGAGCACGGGGATGCGCTCGCCGTGCTGCTGCGCAGAAATCTCGTCACAGGCGCCACGACCGTCATGCGGGGCGATTTCGCGCGCGGCGCTCTGCCGATCCCCGAGGGCTGGTTGCACGACGAGTGGTTCGCGATGCTCGCCGCGATCGACGGCGGGCTGCGACTCGTGCCGGAGGCGCTCACCGACTACCGGCAGCACGCCGATAACGAAGTCGGCGCCCGGCGCATGAGCCCGCTCGACAAACTGCGGTTGCTGCGGCAGCCCGATTCCGGTGAGCACCGCAGGAAGGCGCTCAGGGCGACGACGCTCGCTCAGGCCGCATTCGACCGTCGGCTCGGCGACACTGCGATCCGGTGGGTGCTCGTGGAGAAGGCTCGCCACGAGCGCACCCGGGCAGGGCTCCCCGGGTGGATGCCCGGGCGTGTTCCGGCAGTGCTCCGCGGTTTCGCGCGCGGGCGGTACTCGCGGTTCGGCAGGGGTGCTGCGGAAGCCGCGAGGGATCTCCTGGAGCGGCACTAGAGCATCCATCGGTTCAGATGGGTTTTGGAGGTTCAGACGTTCCTTATCGGTCTAGAGGCCGCCTACACCCGTAAAAACCATCTCGAACTGCCCTTAGCGGAACGGCATTCCGGCAGACGCCGCGGACTCAAGCCGCAAGGACCAAGCTCACGCTCTCGATGCGATTGACGACCTCGGGAAACACGGTCTGGAAGTAGGTGGCCGTGATGTGATGGCGGTCCATGTACACGATCACGTTCCCGATGATCACGGGGCATACGCCGTCGGAGCAGAACAGGTCGCGAGTCTCGACGACCCTGACACCGTCGGTCTCGAGGCCGATCGCGAAGTACGGATCGATGTAGTCGTACCCGATCTCGACGCTCGTGTCGCACTCGCCGAGCGTCAGCGCCTCTTCGGGCGCCTCCAGCAGACAGGTCTGCTGCGGATAGCTCATGCGCGGATTATCCTCCAGCACGATAACTTCGGATCCTGCGTCGACGAGTCTCGGCAGTTGCTGCGCAACCGTCTCCGACGTATCGGGTTTCTCACCCTGGGCCGCGTTCCCGGTGACGATCACGACGTCGAAGGGATCATCACCGAGCAGCAGTTCCTCCTGCTCGTGCCAGCGGGTTCCGCACTGCTCGTCTTCCGCTGTCGCGAGCCACACGCAGTTCTGGCCCACCAGCGTCGTCAGGTACCAGCCGCGCTGCTCTGCGAGAGCGGCGAAATCGGGCAGCATCGTCGCGGCGTGCGAGTTCCCCATCAGCGCGACCCGGATATCCGCGTCCTCCTCCCCGAACTCGCAGGTG
>DXDC01000290.1 GCA_019115685.1 Candidatus Agrococcus pullicola | reverse complement strand
GTGCGTGAGCGGGCGGTACAGCTCGAGGTTGTGCGTGCCGGGAATGCCGAACACCGTGTCGATGCCGTAGTTCCGCAGCGTTTCGAGCACAACCCAGCCGGTCGTGCGCTTCCGAATCGTCTCCATGTCGTCTCCCTGATGTCGTCAGTTCCGGCGGCCTAGATGAGTGAACACAGTGGCATCGCGCCGTCGGTGTTGAGTTGTTTGCAGTGGTTACACGTCAGCGCTGAACGCGACTTTCCCGTCGACCCAGGTTTCCAGCACCCGGATGCTCGCGATAGTACCGGCCTCGACCGTCAGCGGATTCTCGGCCAGCACCGCGAAGTCGGCGCGCTTGCCGGCTTCCAGTGAACCGAGTTCGTTGTCTCGCCCGATCGATACCGCACCCTCGAGAGTGTGCGCTCGCAGCGCTTGCTCGGCGCTGATGCGGAGGCCGTCCGGGCCGAGTTTGGCGCCGCGGCGAGTTACGCGAGTCACGGCGGCCTGGATGGCCTCGAGGGGCCGCGGCTCAGCGACGGGAGCGTCCGATGAGATCGTCATGGCGACGCCCGCTTCGGCGAACTCGCCGAGCGGGTTGAAGCGTTCGCCGGGAGTTCCGATCGCCTGCTCGACGCCCTCTCCCCAGTTGTAGTAGTGCTGGGTCTGGTTCACGGGGCGGATGCCCAGTTCTGCCATGCGGGCGATCTCGGCCGGGTAGGGCAGTCCGCAGTGCTCGATCCTGTGACGGGCATCCTTGTCGGGGCGCTCGGCGAGAGCGGCCTCGATGGCGTCGACGACCATCTTGATCGCGATGGGCGACTGCGCGTGCGTTGCCGTCTGCAGCCCGGCCAGATGAGCGCGGCGAACCAGCTCGGTGTACTCCTGAGGCTGATGGTACAGCTGGCCGGTGCGGCACGGGTCGCCGACGTAGCCGTCGGGGAAGTACGCCGTCCAGCCCCCGAGCGTGCCGTCCGCGTAGAGCTTGACGCCGGCATGCGCCAGCATCGCGTTGCCGAAGGGCGACGTCAGACCGAGTTCGATCACGTGATCGAGCAGGTGCGACAGGAAGTACATCGAGACGCGCATCCGCTGCTCGCCCGAGTCGGCGAATCGCAGATAGGTCTCCAGTTCGCGCTTGGACACCTGTGCGTCGCCGATCGCCGTCACGCCACCGGCGAGGAACTCGCGCTGTACGAGTTCCATCTGCCGCTGGTGCTCCGCGGGCTCGTCTCCGAGGTGGAAGTTCGGGCCGTGATGGCCGATCTTCACGCCGTGCAGGCCGGTGAGCACGTTGCAGGCGGCATCGGAGAGTTCGCCGGTCAGCTCGCCCTCGGCATCCCGGAAGAACTCCCCGCCCTCCGGGTTCGGGGTCTCTTTCGTGACCCCGTGCTTCTCGAACGTGAAGCTGTTCACGACGCCGCCGTGACCGGAGGCGTTCATGATGTAGACCTCGCGATCGGTCGCGACCCTGTCGAGCTCTTCCTTCGTCGGGTGACGCCGTTCGGCGAGGTTCCGCTGCTCGTAACCGTAGCCGCGCAGCGGGACACCCGCCGGCAGCTTCTCAGCGGCGGCGCCCAGCAGTTCGACGATCTCGGGAATCGAGCTCGCCTTAACCGGGGAGACATCGACCCAGGTCAGCATCTGCCCGTACATGAGCGGATGCGCGTGCGCGTCGATGAAGCCGGGCACGATGGTTGCGCCGGGGAACTCGGCGCGCTCCGGAGTCAGACCGGCCTCGGACGCGGCACGTTCGACCTCGTCGAGGGTTCCGACGGCGAGGATGGTACCTCGATGCGTCAGCAGTGCTTCGGCAGTGGGCTGTGACTGATCGACCGTGAGGATCGTCGCTGCGGTGACGATGGTCGCCACCGAGTCCCGGGCATCGAAGGTTGCAAGCTGACGCATCGGGGTGCCTTCTCTTCTAGTTGTTGTCGGTGTTATCGATCTTGGAACTGGCAGTGGTGTCGAGTCGCGGCTCGTACGACGCGGTGACCGATGCCTCATCGGAGTGCTGCGGCGCGAGGAACATCGCCACCGCGTTGATCAGCGCCATCACAGCGATCAGGCCGACGACGCTCCACGGCGTGCCGGTAATCTCCAGCAGCGTCAGCGCGGCGATCGGCGAGAGGCCTCCCCAGATCGCGGCACCGAGGCCGTAGGACAGTGACATCGAGGTGTACCGCGACTGCGGGCGGAACATCTGCGCCATGATCGTCGCCAGCGGTGCCCAGGTGGCGCTCATCATGACGCGGACCAGCGACACCATGATGTACATCAGGGCGATCTGGCCGCCGCCAATGACGAGCATTAGGGGCACCATCGTGAGCATTGAGCCGAAGATTCCGATGTACATCATCGTCTTGCCGCCCCACTTGTCGGCCAGGAATGCCAACGGCATGGTGACCAGCAGTTCGGTGAAGGAGGCGATCGTCATGGCAAGCAACACATGCTGTGCGGCGATGCCGACGTCTTCGATGGCGTAGTTCTGGACGAACGTAGTCGCCAGATAGTAGAAGCCCGAGGCGATCGGCAGGATCATCATGCCGAGCAGGATCGGCCACCAGTTGTTCTTCAACGCGAAGGCGATCGGCAGCGACTGCTCGCGCCCCTCGACCTTGTCTTCGAACACCGGGGACTCTTCGACGCGGTACCGCACCCAGAAGCCGACGCCGATCAGGATGATGCTGGC
>DXDC01000289.1 GCA_019115685.1 Candidatus Agrococcus pullicola | reverse complement strand
GGGGTCGCGGCTCTCACCGCCGGCGCGCTGTCGATGGCGGTCGGCGAGTTCGTCTCCGTGTCGAGTCAGCGCGATAGCGAACGTGCGGCGATCGAGCGCGAAGAGCGGTTCCTCGCTGACAACCCCGACGGGCAGATCGATCAGTTGGCGCACATGTATGAAGAGCGGGGTCTCTCGCCGGCGACCGCCCACAAGGTCGCCGAGGAGCTGACGGAACACGATCCGCTCAGCGCTCACCTGGAAATCGAGTACCGCCTCGACCCTGAGGACCTCAACAATCCCTGGGCAGCCGCATTCGCATCCATGATGTCCTTCGCGCTGGGAGCGTTCATCCCGCTCATCGCGACCGTGATCATCCCCTCGCAGTACGCGATCTGGGCGATAGCGGGCTCGACGCTGCTCGCGCTCTTGATCACGGGCGTTCTGTCGGCGCGGGTCGGCGAGTCGAGCCGCAGGAAGTCAGCGTTGCGAGTCGTTGTCGGAGGTATGGCCGCACTCGGTGCGACCTTCCTGATCGGGTCGCTGTTCGACACTCCCGTGCACTAGACGCGTACGGCTCTCACACGTCGAGCGCCCGCAGGATGCACCCCAGGCCGTCCTCGAAGGCGACTTCGGTACTTCCCCCGAACCGGAAGGCTCCCGCTACCTCCATCGAGACGAAGCCGTGCAGCCATGCGGTGAGCACCCGGGCGCCCGACAGCGGGTCATCGTGCCCCTCACTCGCCAGCACATCGAGCACTGGCTGCACCGCACTGCGGAGCCCCGCCGGTTCGATTTCGCCGGAGATCCGCGGGTCGAAGATGAGGGCATAGGTGCCGGGATGCTCGAGCCCGAATTCGCGCACGGCTCGCGCGATCGACCGCAAGCGATCGGGTGCTTGGCTCGGCGTCGGGGCTATCGCGTTCAGGGCGTTCGTCAACTGCGCGATGCCGTCTTCGGCGACGAGGCGGATGACGTCGCGGCGATCGCGGAGGCGTTTATAGAGCGACGGGGGCTTGACGCCGAGCGCGTCCGCGAGCGCTCGCATCGTGAGTTGCTCGACGCCGTCGCGCTCGACGATCGCGCGGGCCGCAGAGACGATCTCTTCGTGTGTCACTCGTTGTGGTGCCGGCATAACCTCTCCTCGAACCCAGCATAGGCTATTGACATTAGCCATGAAGGCTAACTATCGTAGCCATATGGAAATCGCGCCCGGGCTCCACCGCGTCGGTGACGACGTCATCGCCTGCTACCTTCTCGTCGCCGACGGCCGAGCGACCCTCGTGGACGCCGGCCTCCCGGGCCACATTCGACCGCTGCGCCGCCTGCTGAAGAAGCTCGACCTCACCGAGCGCGACATCGCAGGGCTCATCCTCACGCACGGTGATGTCGACCACATCGGGTTCGCCGAACGGCTCCGCAGCGAGTTCGGAACGCCCGTGTTCGTGCATCCCGGTGATGCCGCGCGAACTCGCGGTGACGAAAAACCGCCGAAATCCGCCGGGCCCGAGTGGCGGCTCGGCAGCGCGCTGCGCTTTCTCGGCGTCGGCATGCGCTTCGGCGGCCGCACGCGCCATCCGAAGGTGGTTCGGTCCGTCCACGATGCCGAGGTGGCGAACCTGCCCGGCAACCCGCAGATCATCGATCTACCGGGCCACTCGGCCGGCAGTGTCGCGGTGCACTTTCCCTCGGCACATGCCGTATGCGTCGGCGATGCGCTGACGACGAAGCACGTACTCACCGGCAAGCGGCTGCCTCAGCCGGCGCCGTTCACCGACGAGCCGGCGCTTGCCGACGCTTCACTGGACGCGTTGAGCGAACTCGACGCAACCATCGTGCTTCCGGGGCATGGACCACCCTGGCGCGGGAGCACTGCATCCCTGATCGACGCGGTACGCGCATTCGGCTCCTCCCGCTAGCCGACCTGTGTGCTGGAGTACACCATCTCGGGCCGGCCGGCCTTTCCGTAGACGGGTGAAACGGATGCCCGCCCGTCTTCCACGAGCCGCTCGAGGTGTCGCCGCGCGCTGACTCGCGAAAGCCCCGTCTCCTCCCCGATCACGGCGGCCGATGCTCCTTCTCGATGCCGCCGGAGGGCTTCGACGATGAGTGTGAGCGTCTTCGATTCGCGTTCGGATCGCACCGGGATCGTTCCCGTCATGAGCTTGTCGACCCCGCCCTGATCGAGCTGGCCGCCACCGTTCGTCTGCTGCAGGGCCGCGGCGACCTCATCCATGCGCTCGTGCAGCGTCTTCATGTTGAACGGCTTGACGAGGTAGTGCCGGATGCCGAGCTGTCTTGCCTCACGCACCGTGTCGACGTCTCGTGCGGCGGTGAGTGCGACCACCTCTCCCCGATAACCGCGAGCGCGCACAGCGCGCAGCACGTCGAGACCCAAGCCGTCGGGCAGCTGCATATCGAGTAGGACGAGCTCGACGTGCAGACTCGCGATCGCACCCACTGCGCCGGATGCGGTGCCGACGACGCCGACGACGGAAAACTCTCGATGCCGGTCGACGAAACCGCGCGTGACTTCGGCTACCTGCCGGTCATCCTCGATGATGAGCGTGCGGTGCACGATCACCCCTCCCCGTTGTTCATCGTCGGCATAGTAACTCGAAACGCCGCGCCCCCGAGCGGCGAGTCTCCGACGGACACCGAACCTCCTGCCCTGGTCACCAACCGTTTCACGAGTGCGAGCCCGAAGCCGTGGGCCAGGCCGTGCGATTTCCCAGCGCCCTGCGCCTTGCCACTGACCCGTAGTTCGAAGATGCGATCGCGCATGTGCTCGGCGATTCCCGCGCCGGAGTCCTCGACGACCATTGAGACTTGCTCCTCGTCGGCATCCAGTCGCACGAGCACCGTGCCGTCGAGGCCGACCGCCTCGAACGCGTTGTCGATGAGGTTGCCGAGGATGGTCGGCCTGGCGACGGGGTCGGCGCCGACATCGTCCGTAAGGTAGGCGCCGTCCGCGACCTCGAACCGGATGCCGAGTTCCTTCGCCCTGGCGCGCTTGCCGAGCAGCATCGCCGCGACTTCCGGATCCAGGATGCCGGCCTGCGCCGTCAGGTCGCCGAGCGCCCCGCCCGATCCGGCGCTCTCCACGACCTTCCTGGCAGACTCGCTCTCGCCGAGTTCGATGAGTCCCTGAATCGTGTGCAGGGTATTCGCGAATTCGTGCTGCTGTGCACGCAGCGAGTCGTTCGCGGTCTGCACGCCGTGCAGTTCCCGCAACGCTCCGTCGAGCTCGGTGTGGTCGACGAGGATGATCGCGTGACCGACGCGCGTGCCGCGAACGTCGACTTCATGCGACCGGACGAGCAGGATGCGTTCGCCGACGAGCGCGACCTGCTGGTCGGTGACCGCAAGGTCGATGTCGAGGGCGTGTTCCAACCGTTCTCCGATCAGCTCGTCCTCGTTCTCGACGTCGAGCAACCGCAGCGCGGCATCGTTCGCGAGCGTTATCGTCCGATCTTCGTCCGTCACGACGACGCCCTCCGCGATGCCGTGCAGCGTGGCCTCGCGAAGGTCGAGCATCTCCTTGATCTCGGCCGGCTCGAGGTCGAAGATGCGCTTGCGCAGGTACCTCGCGAGCCATGCGTTCAGGACAACGCCGATGACGGCGGCGATGCCGATCGCCGCGAGCAGCCACCAGAGCGTTTCGACGAAGTCGCTCCGCAGCTGCGACTCGAGCGTGCCGACCGACACCTGACCGATCACGGTGCCGTCATCGGCGATTATGGGCACCTTCACCCGCCACGACTCGCCCAGCGTGCCGGTCTGCGTACCGACGAACATCTCGCCGGTCTCGATGGCGTCCGGCTCCGTGGACACCCGATCTCCTATGAGCGCCGCGTTCGGGTGCGAGAACCGGATGCCGTCGGCGTCGGTCACGACAACGTAGGTGACGTCGGATGCCTCGCGCACGACCTCGGCGATCGGCTGGATCGCGAGCGACGGCTCGTCATGATCGAGCGCGTTCCGGATCACCGGTAATTGGGCGACGGACTGAGCAACGCCGATCATGCGATCGACGTAGGCGTCGCGGATGACCCGCTCCTGCACCCACGCCGCCGTCGCACCGGCGCCCAAAACGATGATGAGCATGACGACGGTCTGCAGCACCAGCAGTTGTCTGTGAAACGACATCGTCCCCATGGCTGGATTGTAACCAATCGGCAACAATCGACCTGCCCACCGTGAACACAAAGAACACAACCGCGCCAGCCGCATCGAATTCGCATAGATTCTCCCCCACGAACGTCGAGGTGACGATCGGATCTCAAGGAGGAGAAATGCGACCACCCGTTCTTATCCCGAGCCGGCGCCCACGCCGGGCAACGAGAGCTGCGACCGTGACGACGGCGGCGATTACGGCGCTCTCGCTGGCACTGACTGCCTGCTCATCGAACGACAACGGCTCCGATGGCGAAGCGACACTGCAGAGTGTGAATCTCATAGCGCCGGCCGACCCGGGCGGTGGCTGGGATCAGACCGCCAGAGCGCTGTCGCAGGCCGTGACCGCTGAGGATCTCGCGGACTCCGCGCCGGTCACGAACATCGGTGGCGCGGGTGGCACGGTCGGGCTCGCCTCACTGGCAAACGAGAACGACCCGCACACCCTCATGGTGACCGGTGCCGTCATGGTCGGCGCGGTCGAAACGAACGCCAGTGACACCCGCATCGAAGACACGACCCCGATCGCCCGCCTGACGGAGGAGGCGCTCGTGATCGTCGTGCCCGCATCCAGCGAATTCGAAACGATCGACGAACTGGTCGACGCGATCATCGAGGAGGGCCAGGGTGTCTCGGTGACGGGAGGCTCTGCGGGCGGCATCGACCACATCCTCGCCGGGCTGCTGCTCTCGGAATCCGGGGTTTCCGCCGCGGAGATTCCCGGGATGCTCAATTACGTTCCGAACTCGGGCGGCGGTGAGGCCGTCACGATGCTGCTGGGAGAGAACGCGATGGCCGGCATCTCCGGTGTCGGTGAATTCATCGAGCAGATCGAAGCGGGCAGCCTTCGCCCGCTCGCGGTCTCGAGCGCCGATCGCATCGACATGCTGCCGGACACTCCGACCCTGATCGAGTCGGACATCGACGTCGAGCTGACGAACTGGCGCGGCGTTGTCGCTCCCGGCGACATCTCCGACGAGGACAAGGCGCTG
>DXDC01000288.1 GCA_019115685.1 Candidatus Agrococcus pullicola | reverse complement strand
TTGGTATCGGCCTCTTTATCGCCACGGCCACCGCTGCTTCTTTCACGCAGATCGCGGCGAACTCCAATTTCGAAATCCCGGCAGACGCCACGCAGATTTCGTCGCTGGTCGACGGGGCCAACCCGCTGACGGGACTGTTCTTCGCAGCCTCGGAGCTCGGAGGCTGGACGGTCGCGGTGCTCGGTGTGCTCGCGCTCGCGTTCGCTTTCCTCGTGCGGTTCATCGAGCGCAGGCGTGACATTGCTCGCGCTTCCGAGGCCGCTGCTGCAACGTCTGCCGAGGCGTAGGCGAGTCCGGTATTGCAAGCGTCTGGTTCCGGTCGGACGCTTGCAATCCAAACGACGGTGCGCTATCAATGAAGGACACGTTTGTGACAGTACTGGTGCACAAATGTGCAAATGATCGAGGCTAAAGATTTCGCTACACAGGGGAACAACGATGCCGCGTGCAAGGAGGCGCCATGACATCTCTTGAACTACTCTTACCAATGGAGGACGATCCGCCGGTACCGGCCGGAGACAATCCGATCCTCGCCGGATTCACCTGGGTTGCAGAGCACTTCATTGGGCTCTTCCAGGCCTCCGGTGAGCAGCTCCTGGGTATGGTGACGGGCATTCTGCCGACGTTGATCGTGCTGCTGACGCTCATGTATTCCATTACGACGTGGATCGGTGAGCAGAGGGTGACCAGGGCTGTGCAGTGGTCGAGCCGTTGGGCGATCACCCGCTACACGATCATGCCGGTCATCGCGGTCATCATGCTGACGAACCCGATGGCCTACTCGTTCGGCTCGTACCTGCCCGAGCGGCAGAAGCCGGCGTTCTACGACTCTGCTGTGTCATTCGTGCATCCGGTCACCACGTTCTTTCCGCATGCCAATGGCGGCGAGCTCTTCGTGTGGACCGGTGTTTCAGCCGGTGTGCTGGCATTCGCCCCCGAGAAATACGCGCTACTCGCGCTCCTGTACTTCTTCGTCGGCATCGTCGTGATCCTGATCAGAGGGATTGTGACCGAATGGATCACCCGCCTGCTCATTCGCAGGCAGGGACTCACCGAAGTGTTCGACGACTACGATCGCGAGTTCCACGAAGCGGCGGCCGCTGCGAAACAGCGCAAATCCGAGCGTAAGGGAGAAGCAGCATGACTTCCAGTGTTTTCGTTCAGCCGGGGGGCGGCGGTTGGGGCAAGGGGCTCACGATCACGCCGCAGGACGGCAAAGACGTAATCCTGTCGGTGACCGGCGGCGGAATCCATCCGGTCGCGGCACGCATAGCAGAACTGCTCGGCGTCGAAGCCGTTGACGGTTTCAACAACAGTGTTCCGGAGGAGCGGATCCTCGCCGCAGTCATCAACTGCGGTGGAACGGCCAGGATCGGGGTCTATCCGAAGAAGAAGATTCTTACGGTCGACGTCTTCCCCGGTGAGCCCTCGGGCCCGCTTGCTCAGTTCATCACAGAGGACTTGTTCGTTTCGGCCGTGTCTACGGATGACGTGCAGATCACCGACCGGGAGACGGTGCCGGCGAATGCATCCGCGCAGTCCGCGGAAGCGGAGGCCGGGGGGTCTTCGAACGCCGATCGTATCGCTGCGGCGAAGGCGCGTGCAGCCGAAGAAGCTCCGTCGGGCTTCCTTGGCACGTTCTCGAAAGTCGTGGTCGGCTTCGGCAGCGTTGTCGGTGGAATCATCAACACGCTGCTGTCATCCGGTAGGCAGACGATCCAATTGGTGCTGCAGACCATCCTGCCGTTCATGGCGTACGTGTGTCTGCTGATCGGCTTCGTGACCTATACGGGCCTCTCTGACTTGATCGCTCAGGGTGTAACACCGCTTGCGGCGAACCCCATCGGGCTTGTCGCGCTCGGCATCATTACCGGATTGCCCTTCCTATCGCCGATCTTGGGCCCGGGAGCCGCGATTGCGCAGGTGGTCGGTGTGCTGATGGGAACGCAGATCGCGGCGGGGGCGCTGCCTGTGTCGTATGCGCTGCCCGCGCTGTTCGCGATCAACGGCCAGGTGGGTTGTGACTTCGTGCCGGTCGGTCTCGCTCTAGGCGAGGCGAAGGCAGAGACCGTCAAGGTGGGTGTCCCCGCCGTGTTGTTCTCGCGCTTGATCACGTCGCCGATTGCCGTGCTCATCGCATGGGGAGCCAGCTTCCTGCTGGTCTAGGAGATAAAGGATGCAAATGGGTGAATACTTCACGTCGACGGTGACGAGCATCGGTAAGGATGCCACGGACATGTTTGAGGCCGGTGTCTTCATTCTGTTCGGGGCACCCTGCCCCGATGCGCTGGCCGAGGTGAGTGTCGTGCACGAGGGCTGGTCTGAAGATGCGCGTGACCCCAGGCCCGGCGACACCATCGCTATCGGCGAGAAGGAGGCGACGGTGACCGGAGTCGGTGAGATTGCGGGTGAGAATCTTCGGACACTCGGTCACATCGTCGTATACCTCGACCCGGATCAGAACCTGCTTCCCGGTGCGGTTGTCGCTGAGGGTTCGCTTGGTTCACCGACGGCCGGAGACCGAATCTCGCTGCGGAGCGCGTAATGGACTGGGGGTTCGCGCTCATACTGATAGGCGCTCTCGGCCTGGTTGGGCTCACGAGCGTGTTTCAGTATCGCAGGATGCTCGCAGACATCGAATCGATGCGAGTCGCCCATGCCGACCGGAAAGGAGCGTTTCTTGTTTCGGGTCGGCATAAGGGTTTCATCCGCGGTGCCGTGGTTGCGCTGGTGATCGACGGGCACGATGAGCGCATCGTCGAGGCAAGGGCCATGCGGGGAATCTCCGCGCTGTCACGGTTGCGGAGGCGCGAGAGCCTCGAGGGGAACCTGGGGTCTGTGGCGTTTCGCGAATCCGACGCGGCCGTTATTAAGGCGGTGGAAGCCGCCGAGGCTGAGTTTCGCCGTCTGCAGGCGCAGCGCAAGCGCGCACCTCGCAAGCGAGGCTAGCCAAAGGAACGCACTTGCAGCATGCTAAAGTGCAATAAGGTGCAAACGATGTGCACATATGTGAGGAGAATTGGGTGGGTTACACGAGGAAACTCCGGGAACGACAGGAGCGGACCGGACGGCCGGTCAGAGTGGGCCTCGTCGGTGCGGGCCAGATGGGATCGGGCTTCGTCGCGCAGCTCGCGCGGCAAACGGGGGTCACGGTCAGCGTTGTGGCCGATGTCGCGATTGATCGTGCGGAGACCGCACTAACCAACGCAGGTATACAAGACGTCACCGTTGGGGGAGAAATCTCGGCGCTGGCTGAGGTCATCGATGCGGGCGGTCACGCCGCCGTCGCAGACATCGACGTATTGACAGCTCTTCCCGTCGATATCGTCGTCGAGTGCTCCGGTGTGCCCGAGGTCGCGACGCGAGTCGCGCTCTCGGCGCTCACCGCTGGCAAGGACGTCGCTCTCATGACCGTCGAAGCGGATGTCACCGTCGGCCTCGCGCTCGCTGCGCTCGCCGAGTCCGAAGGCAGGGTGTACACAGTCTGCCGGGGCGATGAGCCCGTTGAATGCCTCAAGCTGATCGAGTTCGCAGAAGATCTCGGGCTCGAGGTCGTGATGGCGGGCAAGGGCAAGAACAACCCGCTGCGTCAGGGCGATACTCCCGATGACCTGATCGATGAGGCAGCGGCAAAGGGTATGAACCCGAAGATGCTCTGTTCCTTCGTCGACGGCACGAAGACCATGATCGAGATGGCAGCGCTTGCGAATGCTGCAGATATGGAGCTCACGCAGCGCTCGATGATCGGCCCAGAGGCGACTGTCGAGACCCTCGCCGAGGTATTCAGCCCGCAGGAAACGGGCGGCATCCTGGATCGAACCGGCGTCGTCGACTACTGCACCGGCGATGTGGCCCCGGGTGTGTTCGTGATCGTCCGATCGGACAGCGAGGTTGTGAGCGAGGAACTCCGCTATCTGAAGCTCGGCGACGGTCCGTACTTCGCGCTCTACCGCCCTTACCACCTTGCGAGCATCGAAGCGCCGCTGTCCATTGCCGAGGCGATCATCGACGGGGACGCATCGTTGCAGCCGGTAGCCTGGCGCGCCGAGGTCTCGGCGATCGCGAAACGTGCGCTCGCCGTCGGTGATCGAATCGACGGCATCGGGGGCTTCACCGTTTACGGAGACGCCGTGCCTGCTGAAGATGCGGCGACCTCGAACGAGCTGCCCATCGGCTTAGCTGCAGGCGCGACGCTCGTGCGGGACGTCCCCGAGGGCGAGCCGGTCCGATATGAAGACGTCGAGCTCGACGACTCACAGGTGATCGTACGCCTGCGTCGTCTGCAGGACGCGATGGGAGACGCCGGGCTCGACTTGGACGCCGTCCGTGAACTGGTCGAGCGATAGGAAGGCAAAATGGCAATGGAAATCGTCGAGAACCCCGAGGTAGCGGAATCGACTCTCGAGACCCTATGGCGCATCCGCAGATTCGAGGAGGCCGTCGAGGATTTGTACGGCCGGGGCATGATGCACGGCACCATGCACCTCTCGATCGGGCAGGAGGCCGTCCCCGCGGGCGCTACGCTCGCGCTAAGGCAGGACGACGCGATCACATCGACCCACCGTGGCCACGGGCACGCCATCGCGAAGGGCGCTGACCTCACGCGCATGATGGCGGAGCTGCTCGCGAAGGAGTCGGGCTACGCGCGCGGGCACGGTGGCTCGATGCATATTGCGGATACGAAGACGGGCAATCTCGGTGCCAACGGCATCGTGGCAGGGGGCGTACCGATCGCTACCGGGGCCGCTCTGTCCGCCCAGATGCGGGGCACCGATCAAGTCGCCGTTTGCTACCACGGTGACGGTGCGATGGGCGAGGGCGCGTGGCACGAGGGCGTTGTGCTCGCTGTCATGTGGCAGCTGCCCGTCGTGTATCTCTGCGAGAACAACCTCTACGGCATGTCCATGTCGTCGAAGCAGGCATTCAGGCTCGAACAACTCTCCGACAGAGCGAAGGGCTACGGCATGCCAGGGGTCGATGTGGACGGCAACGACGTACAGGCCGTGTACGACGCGGTCGACGAGGCGGTGACCAGAGCGCGAACCGGCGGAGGGCCGAGCTTCATCGTCGCGAACACCTATCGCTGGCGCGGACACTCGAAGAGCGACAAGAACCTGTACAGAACTCGTGAAGAGATAGACGAGTGGCGCACGAAGGACCCGATCGGACGATTCGAGGATGAAGCGCTCAAGGCCGGAGCACTGGATCAGGAAAGGATAGACGGCGTCCACGATCGAGTACGCAGTGCGCTGCGAGACGCGGTTGTCGAGGCGACCAAGGGCGCCGATGCGAGCGCCGATGACCTGTTGGACGCCGTATACGCGGAGGCAGACCGATGACCAAGACCGAAATGACATACGCCGAGGCCGTTCGCGATGGGATGCGGCAGGCGATGCTGGCCGACGAAAGCGTCTTCCTCATGGGTGAAGACGTCGGCGTCTACGGAGGAGCCTTCGGCGTCACCGGCGACCTCGTGCACGAGATCGGCGCCGATCGTGTTCGCGACACGACGATTTCGGAACTGGGCATCGTCGGCGCGGGTGTAGGCGCGGCGCTCACGGGCATGCGACCCATCGTCGAGATCCAGTTCTCCGACTTCACGGCGCAGGCTATGGACCAGATCGCTAATCAAGCGGCGAAGATCCACTTCATGCTCGGCGGGGAAGTGTCGGTGCCTATGGTCATCCGGGCCCCGGGCGGTTCCGGCACGGGTGCGGCGGCGCAGCACTCGCAATCGCTCGAGGCCTGGTTCACGCACATCCCGGGTCTCAAGGTCGTCATGCCGGCGACCGCGGACGATGCCAAGGGACTGCTGCTGTCCGCGATCGACGACCCGAATCCCGTTGTTGTGCTTGAGCACAAGCTCCTCTACAAGACGAGCGGGGAGGTGCGCACCGGGGCTGATGTCCGCACACCGATCGGCAAAGCCGAGGTACGCAGGAGCGGCAACGACCTTACGATCGTCGCAACAGGTGTCATGGTCTCGAGAGCACTGGAGGCGGCGGAGCAGCTCGAAGCTCAGGGCATCGATGCGACCGTAGTCGACCCCCGAACGCTGAAGCCGCTCGATACCGACACCATCCTGGCCGAGGTGACGCGCACCGGACGAGTGCTGCTCGTCCAGGAGGCGGTCAAGACTCTCGGCTTCATGTCGGAGGTCTCGGCGCTGATCGCAGAGGGCGAGGCGTTCGTTCACCTCAAGGCACCTGTTCGCAGGCTCTGCGGACTCGATGTCCCCATCCCCTACGCACCGCAGCTCGAGCGGGCCGCGGTGCCGCAGATCGAAGACATCGTGCGCGAAGCCTCCTCCCTCGTGAAGGAGTGGTGATGAAGCGCCTCGAACTGACGATGCCCAAGATGTCGATGACCATGGAGGAAGGCACCATGGTCGTCTGGCTCAAGCAGCCGGGCGATGAAGTCCGTTCCGGAGAACCCGTTGCGGAGGTTACGACCGACAAGGTCGACATGGAGGTCGAATCACCCTACGACGGGAGGCTCGCTGAGCATCTCGCGCAGCCGGACGACGTGGTCGCCGTCGGGGCGCCGATCGGCATCATCGAGTCGGAGTCCGATGACCTTCTCGGAGGATTGTTCGACGGCGAGCCCGGGTCCGAGACCGAAACTCCGGCAGAGCCCGAATCGACGCCGGAAGCCCGGACATCGGCGGACACTTCGCCGTCATCCTCCGATGCCGCGCCCGACGATTGGCCGGCGGCCGTGCCGGCGGCCAGGAAACTGGCCAACGAGAGGGGCATCGACCTCGCTTCGGTGCAGGGCACGGGCGCCTGGGGAGCCAGGCGGCTCGCGGATGTCGAGGCGACGGCACAGAGCGCATCCTCGGCGCCGTCCACTGCATCCGTTTCACCGGCGGCACCCGGCCAGAAGTCGGGAGACGTGCAGAGCGCCTTCGGCGAGGTCGAGTCCGCCTTGCAACGGCTTGCCGCACTTGTGCACGTCGAACCGACCGACACTGCTTCGGCTCACCCTGCCGCTCAGCCCGATCCAGCTGCGGCAGCGATCGCGGAGGCGGCCCCGAAGCGCCGCAAGCCTGCGAACCGTCGTGAACGCTTGCGGCAGCAGGTGGCGAAAGCAATGGAAGCGAGCGCCGGCGTGCCGCAGTTTACGGCGTGGAGGGACCTGGATCTCGGCGCTATCGACAGAGTCCGCAAGACGGAACTGGGAGGGGCAAGTTGGACTGCCGTGCTTGTTCGCGCACAGGCACTAGCGCTCGCCTCAGTTCCGGCCCTACTCGGCCGCTGGGCGGCTGATGGCGGCGTCGATCCCGACGACGGCATCGGAGTCGCTCTCGCTATCGACGCGCCGGATGGGCTCGTCGCCCCTGTCGTACGTGATCCGCATCAGCGGTCGCTTGCCGATGTCGCAACCGACGTCGTCGGGTTAGTGTCCAAGGCGCGTGAGTCGTCGCTGAAGCCGAACGACCTCGCAGGAGGCACGACCGTCTTTTCGAACCTGGGGGGCCTGGGTGTGCGTCAGTTCAATGCGCTCATCACGCCACCTCACGCTACGGCGTTGAGCGCAGGTTCGGTCGAGCGACGTGTTGTTGCCGCGGACGATGGCTCATTCGGCGTACGGCTGGTATGCACTGTGGGTCTGACTGTCGACCATCGTGTCGCGGACGGTGCGGATGCGGCACGGGCGCTGCAGGAGCTTGCTGACATCGTCGCCGATCCGACTCGGCTGCTGTAGGTCAGGAGGTCAGTCCAGCAGCGCCTCGGCGAGGGGCTCATCGATGATGAGCACGTCATAAAGCCCCCCTGCGATGCCCGCCTGTACCGCTTGGGCTTTCCTGGCTCCGGCGGCGACCGCGAGCACCGTTGGGATCCGCGCGAGGTTCTCGAGGTCTATCGCCACAACTCTGCGGTCGAGGGGAGTGTCTGTCTGTCTGCCCTGAGAATCGTAGAACCTGGTGCAGCAGTCGCCGACGACCCCCGAGCGCTCGAAAGCCTGACGGTCGCTGCTGCTGAGCGAGACGGAGTCGACAATGGCTTTCGATGCGCCGGCACCGACCGCACCGACACCCACGATCGCGAGGTCTCCTCCGGCTGCGTCGTCGAGAACAGAACGGATTGTGGATTCTGACAGCAACCCGTCTCTGAGCTGCTCTGATTCGACTACCGCCGGCGCGTAGAGCCTGCGATGTCTGGCCCCCAGTCTGGTCGCCAGCGATCTTACGAGCACGTTGCCGTCGCTCGCGGAGTCTACGGTCGAAAGTCCCCCGACCAATGGCAGGATTTCGAGCCCGGGCATCGACGTACCGGGCTCGACCGCATCGACGACCGCCTGTACTGACGCCCCCCAGGAGACGGAAATACGGCCATCGCGGGGCGCATGATCGAGTAGCCATTCGGCTCCGAGCGCTCCGACGCGCGCGAGGTTGCGATCGGTTCCGCGAGCGACGATGACGTCCTGCATGCCGGTACGCTCGCGCACCCTGGCCTCGAGCTCGTTCGCGCGGCCCTGTGCGTCGTGAATCGTGATTTCGACGATTCCGAGTCGTCTCGCGTCGGTGAGCATTCGCGAGACATTTGATCTCGACACGCCTATGGTCGTAGCGACCTCCGCCTGGGAACGGCCATCCATGTAATACAGCGTCGCTGCTCGGACGAGCATGTCTCGCGATCGAGCTGAGGGCATCTCCGGCTCCTTACTCGTTGACTATGCGATTCTATAGCGCGCACCATTCCTACGCTGATAGGTGAGTCGGCAAGCGGATGGCTACGCTAGAGGCGTGGCCGGAACCGCCCCGGATCTGCCGATGCGAAATTTCGAGTTTGAAGGGTGTGAACATGCCGGAGAAGTCCGAATCTGCTTGGCTCACACCCGAGAGCCTGCGGTCACTCGTGCAGGAACCGGATCTTCGTCGGATCTCCGAGCTTGCGAACGGACTGAGCTTTCGCGAGCTCGAGGAGCTCCTGACCGACGCGCAGATCGGCGACTCCGTCGTACTCTTCCGGCTCCTGCCGAAGAACATCTCGATCGAAGTGTTCGACGATCTCGACCCCGCGGTGCAGGCGGACATCGTGCGAGGTCTCAGCGCCGAACAGGTAGCGACAGTATTCTCCTCACTGGATCCGGACGAGCAGACATCGCTGATCGACGAGCTCCCGGCACGCGTCGCCAAGCAGGTTCTGGCCTCGATCGACGACGAGGACCTCGGCCCGGCCATGACGTTACTGGGCTACCCTCAAGGCTCTGTCGGTCGCCGTATGTCGTCCGCGCACGTTGTCGCCCACCACGGCGAACCGGCACGCGCCGTCTTGGATCG
>DXDC01000287.1 GCA_019115685.1 Candidatus Agrococcus pullicola | reverse complement strand
GCTGGTGACGATGGCGATTCCGGTCTCTGCCGCGATCTGCGCGACCCGCTGCTGGATGCCCGCCACGTCGTTCTCCGGCAGCCAGTCGCGCAGCGCCGCGGGCGCGTAGCCGGTGATGAACAGCTCCGGCGTCAGCACGAGTTCAGCGTCGGCTCGGCGCGCTGATTCGGCGCTTGCCCGCAGCGTTTCGAGGTTGGCGTCGATATCGAGCGGCTCGGCTTCGACCTGCAGAAGTGCGATGCGCACAGTGAATCCTCCTACCGAGGTCGACCACGGGCGGCGACCACTACGTTCTGTTCTTACGCACTCCAGACTGTAACCCACCGCTGGTCGGCGGGAACGAGCGAAGACTTGAGCGAAGCGTCGAAGGTCACAAGTTGCACATCGTGGTGTGCCGCAAGATTGACGAGGTGGAGGTCCGTCACTTGCCGTCGACCGATGAGTACTCGCGTGTCGATCCGTTCCTCCGCGAGAGATGTCGCGTCCGGCAGGAACGACCAGCCCGATACCTTGCGAATAGCCGCCAGTTGGTCAAGAGCTTCGCGTCCGCGCAGCCTCCTGCCCACGACCGCCTCGGTCAATAACAATCGCAGAAGCCCGGACTCCGTGACGGAGCACGTGCTCCAGGAGTCGAGGGCCGCGAACCGCTCATGAGCGACTTCGTGATGAATGTGCTGCCGCCACGTCAAGGCGAGCAGGACATTGACATCAAGCAGCATCGTCAGCGGGTGGGTCGTCATCCCGGTAGGTAGCGACCAATTCGTCAGTGACAATGTGATCCGCCGAGCCGTCCAGAACAGGGAAACCCGATCGGCTCGACGCGGTTGCGCGCGGAGATTGCAACCCTGCAAGCGCTAACTCCGAAACCGCCTTGCCGATCGAAATGCGTTCGGCATTCGCCTTGGCCCTGGCAGCGCTCAGCACTGCCGGGTCGAGATCGAGGGTCGTTCGCATATGAGCATCATATCATCATCGCATCACGCTGCGCCGAACAGGTGCTCAGGTCAGTGCCTCGCCTTGAACCAGTCCACGCTCCTCGCTTTCCCAGGCAGGTGTGACATTGTTGAGGCATGACTCGACTTCGCATCGTGGGCGGCATTGCGGCCGCTCTCTTGTTCCTCAGCGCTTGCAGCAGCACCCCTCCGGCAGAGACTGCAGAGCCCTCTCCGACCGTCGAGGAATCGCCTTCACCGACTGAGCATGACTCGGATGGTGAGGCGTCAGGCGCTCTCGACCCGGTTGAGACGTTCCTGGCCTGGCTGGATGCATCCCGGATTCCCGAGCCTGATCTCGCGTGCGGATACATGAGCGACGAGCTGATTGACAAGATGATCGACGAGTTCCAAACGAACTACGGAACCGATCCCGGCGGATGCGAGGGCCTCACGCGATTGACCGCCGAACTGTACGAGACGTTCAATCAGAGCGCGGAAGTATCTATCGATGTCGCGTCCGAGAACGAGACGCACGCGGTACTGTTCGTCACCTACCTCGAATCCGGCGACTGCAGCATGGTTGCGATGGAGAACACCGGCAGTGGCTGGATCATGACCGACCAGACGACCAGCTGCGACCAGCCGTAGTCGGTCTCAGAGCATCGCGTGCAGGGCATCCGTGTGCGGTGTCGACAGCCCAAGCGTGCGGATCTGGCGCCGCATGAATCGACCGAAGCCCTCCACTGCCCCGGCGATCTCCGCGTCCGCGTAGTGCAGGGGCTCCCACCCCGCGTAGAAGCCGATCACCATGGGTTCGTCCTCGTGCTCGAGAGGCACACCGTGCAGCTCGAAGTGCGGTTCTTCGACGACGAGCGCGGGCCCGCGTCCCGCCGCGGTGTGCGCCTGCGCCAGCGTTCCGTTCGAAGTGCGCAGCACATCCAGCGTGAATCCTGCGCTGTTGGCCGCCCTAGACACGATCCGTGACACGGCTGAGCCGGCGCCGGGCATCACGAACGGCCCGGCAGCCACCTCTCGCAACTCGACTCGATCGCGGTCGTAGAACGGATGCCCGGCCGGCACCATGCAACGCACGCCGAGGTAGGCGAGCTCCCGCGAGCGCAGACCCGCAGGTGGTGGCGACGTGTTGACCGCGATGTCGGCGCCGCGCTGCAGCTGGTCGTACACGTCCGCCGGCAGCACCGGGCGCACGTCCCCGATCGGTCCACCCTCCGCCAGGTAGGGTGCGGCGAAGCCGTTGCCCGTCGTTTCGGGGCAGGCGACCGTGAACGCATGCTCGCGCGCTGCCTCCGCGGTCATCACCGCTGCTGCGCGGCTGCTCCGAGTAACGAGATCGCGGGCAATCGGAGCAAGCCGCTTGCCCGCAGGCGTCGGAGCCATACCCTGAGGCATCCGGCGGAACAGCGGGAGGCCCACGGAGCGCTCCAACGCAGCGATGCGCCGAGACAGCGTCGGCTGCGTGAGATAGAGCATGGCGGCCGCAGCCGACACTGACCCTGTTTCAACGATCGCGAGGAACGCGTGGAGTTCGCGGGGGTTGTACATGCGTAAAGCGTATAGGGTTCTGTGATTTCGGCATTGGACATGCATAACGCGGCGGTTGCATGCTGGTCGGTATCGCGGCAACAGGGCCGCCAACAGCAAGGAATCCATGAGCACCAACACCCAGGCAACGACGCCTTCATCGGCGGATCAGTCTCGTCAGCGCCGCTCGATGGTCGGCGCCTTTATCGGCACCGCGATCGAGTGGTACGACTTCTACATCTTCGGCACGGCCGCGGCACTTGTGTTCGGTCAGGTCTTCTACCCGGACATCGCGCCCGGCGCAGCGTTGCTCGCCTCGTTCGCCACCTTCTGGGTCGGCTTCCTGATGCGCCCGATCGGCGGCATGGTCTTCGGGCACTTCGGTGACAGGCTCGGCCGCAAGAACGTCCTCGTCATCACCCTGATCCTGATGGGTGCGGCGACCACGATGATCGGCCTGCTACCCACCTACGCGCAGATCGGCGTACTGGCCCCGATTCTGCTGGTTGTTCTGCGTGGTGCGCAGGGCTTCGCGGTTGGCGGCGAGTGGGGCGGAGCCGTGCTGCTGTCGACCGAGAACGCCCGTGCGGAAAAGCGCGGCTTTGCCGGTGCGTGGGTGCAGCAGGGCTCTCCCGCCGGGTCGATTCTGGCGACGCTGATGTTCTTGCTCGTCGGACTGCTGCCGGATGAGCAATTCCTCAGCTGGGGATGGCGCGTGCCGTTCCTGCTTTCGGCAGTACTCGTCATCGTCGGGCTCGTGATTCGCATCAAGGTCGAGGAATCGAAAGACTTCGTCGAAGCCAAGAAGCAGCAGAAGACCGTCAAGGCGCCGATCCTGGTTGCGTTGACGAAGGCGCCCGTGCTCGTCGCACTCGGCGTAGCCGCGTCGATCATGGGCATCGCGATGGCGTACTTCAACAACACGTTCCTGCTCGCCTGGACAACTGGCGAGCTGGGCATGGACCGCCAGGTCATCCTGAACATCCTGCTGGGTACGGCAGTACTGCAGTTCGTGTGGCAGCCGATTGCGGCGCTCATCGCCGAACGAGTCGGCGCAACCCGTGTCATGGTGATCGGCCTCCTCTTGACGGTGCTGACGGTGCCGTTCCTGTTCATGGCGATCTCCGCGGCATCGGCGACGTTCATCACGATCGTGCTCTGCTTCCAGATGCTCGGCGGCACCGCCTACTACGCACTGCTCGCGAACGCACTGGCACAGGCATTCCCACCGCACATCCGTTATTCGGGTATCTCACTGAGCTACCAGCTCTGCGCAACACTGATCGGTGGTTCGACCCCGCTGATCGCCCAGTGGATTCTGAACTCGAGCGACGGCAACCCGTGGGCCGTTGCCGGGTTCTACACTGCCCTCTTGCTCGCAACGATCGCCGGTGTCATCGGGCTCTCGATCGCTTCCCGCAAGCGAGCCGAGCGCGACGGCGACATCTACCGGGCCTGAGAGGAACCGCTTTGAGAATCGACACGATCTTCACGAATGGCCGTATCCGGACGATGGATGCGGCGCGACCAATCGCTTCACGAATGGGTGTGCTGCACGGCCGCATCGTCGGGCTTGACGAAGAACTCGACGGCGTGACCGCCGACCGCACCGTCGACCTTGGCGGCCAGCCGGTGCTGCCGGGCTTCCACGATGCACACCATCACCTGTCGCTGACGGGTGCTCGCCTCGCCGCCATCGACCTTCGCCCCGGGCGCATCAGCTCCCTCGATGAGCTCTACAGCGCCATTGCGCAGTACGCGAGGGCCAACCCGGACGAAGAATGGATTCGCGGTGCGGGCTACGACCAGAACTTCCTCGAGGATCACCCGACCGCTGAGGGGCTCGACAGGGCATCCGGCGGAAGGCCCGTGATCGTCGAGCACGTTTCCGGGCACATGCTGGTCGCCAGCGCGAAGGCTTTCGCGATCGCCGGGTACGACGACCTCCGCGATGTTCCCGTGGTGCCGGGTGGCGGCATCCCGCGGGATGCGGACGGGCGTGCGCTCGGCCTGCTGCAGGAGCAGGCGATGCAGCTCATTTACGCCCTCGTGCGCCCCATGCCGCTCGACGAGGTGCAGCACAACCTGGATCTCGCGAGCCGGCACGCGCTGGCGTACGGGCTGACGTCGGTGACGGAGCCTGGTATCGGCGCGACCGACATGATCGGCAACTCCCCCGTCGACTTCCACTCGTATCAGACCGCGAACGAGCACGGCGTGCTCGGTGTGCGCGTGACGCTGATGCCGTTCGTGTCGACGCTGCACGATATCGACAGGATGCCCGAGTGGTTCGGTCTCGACCTCGGCATCCGCACGGGGCTCGGCGACGACCTGCTGCGCGTCGGCCCTGTGAAGGTGCTCTCGGACGGCTCATTCATCGGGCGGTCGGCAGCCATGCACCGCTGCTACCTTGGCGAGGCCGACAACACGGGAGTGCTGCTGCACGAGCCGGAGCGGCTGGAAGACTTCATCGTTCGCGCTCACGCCTCCGGTTGGACGGTTGCGACGCACGCGATCGGCGACCGCGCTGCCGACCACGTGCTCGATGCGATCGAAGCGGCGCAGCGGCGCCTGCCACGACCGGGCGTGCGGCACCGGATCGAACACTTCGCGCTGGCCACCGACGAACGCATCCGACGAACGGCGGCACTCGGCGTGATCCCGGTACCGCAGGGCGTGTTCATCTCCGACTTCGGCGACGGCATGGCCGCCGCGGTCGACCCGGAGCTGCGTGACCAGATCTATCGTGTGAAGTCGCTGGCGGATGCGGGCATCGTGCTGAACGGCTCGAGCGATTCACCGGTCAGCGACGCGAATCCGCTGACGAGCATCCGCGACATGATTCTGCGACTGACGGGTTCCGGCGAGGTGCTGGGCCCGCAGGAGCGCATCAGCGTCGAGGATGCCGTGCGCGCCTACACCTATGGCTCCGCATACGCAGTGGGCCAGGAGAACGACAAGGGCACGCTCAGCGCGGGCAAGCTCGCCGACTTCATCACGCTCACCGACGATCTGTTCGAGATCGAGCCGGAGCGGATTACGGATCAGCGGGTCACGGCAACAGTCGTCGGCGGAGAGGTGCGCTTCGGCGAGCTGTAGCGGAGCTTGACCCGCTGAGAGCCTGTGCGTGAAGACGCAAAGGCCGAAGATCGTCAGCAGCGCCATGGAGACGGAATCGTCCTTCACCGGATCAGCGAGCGCTCGGCCCTTCAGCGTCCCAGGTATCAAGCGTCTCGGACGCCGCGGCGAACAGAGGCGCCAGCGCAGTTTGC
>DXDC01000286.1 GCA_019115685.1 Candidatus Agrococcus pullicola | reverse complement strand
GGAATTCCGTGCCGCTCGCAGATCGAGCGAGCTTGCGCGGAGACCTCGTCGCGCGCATCCACGACAGCGGGGATGCGGGCGCCCACCCGCGCGAGCGCATCGACCGCTTCGTAGGCGCCGTCGTGCGCCGTCGTGATCACTGGTGCGTCGGCGACGAGCACGGCGGACCGCACCAGGTACTCGTGCGCCGCGCCCAGCAGCATGATGCCCGGCAGGTCGTTGTTGTCGAACGCATAGGGGCGGTCGATCGAGCCCGTCGCGACCACGATCGAGGCGGCACGGATACGACAAACCCGCCTCACGGCTCCCTCAGCGCGAGCGGTGTCGCGGCGCTCGATCGCGATGGCGTAGCCGTCATCGTAGATGCCGACGACCGCCGTGCGCGGTAAAGCAGTGACGTGTTCGAACCGCGCGAGTTCCGCGGCACGTTCGGCAGTATCCTGAGCCGGGATCGAACCGCCCGGAGTCGAACGGTCATCGACGAGGATCACGCGCTCCCCCGACTCGGCAGCCTGCTCGGCGGCGGCCAGCCCGGCCCGCCCGGCGCCGATGACGAGGGTTTCCGCATGCGCGTGCACTGCGTCTCGGCGTTCACGAGGTGCCGGTGCCAGGATGCCGCGTCCGGAGAGCGTAACCGCTTCGAGACCGTCGACGAGGTCGACAACGGTCGCGGGCACCATCGGCTCCTGCAGCGGGGCAAGGAGCCGCACCATCGCATTCGGCTCCTCCCACCGGGCCCCGAAGATGCCGCGCGGGCGAGCGTGACGGATGCTGTTACCGACACGCTGCACGTCTGCCCCCAGCATTGCCGAGGCCAGTGTGTCGCCCTCGAATCCCGTGTATTCCTGGCCGTCGACGACGAACCGCAGCGGCCGTTCCCGGTTGACGAGCCCGCCATGCGCGAGACGTCGGCTCATGGCTCCTCACCCGCCTCCGGCAGTTTCCGTGTCGCGAGCACGTGGTGCGTCAGCGTGTCGCGCTCGACGATGAACCAACTGCGACACCCTGCCGTATGGCACCACTGCTCCGCGAGCGGCCCGGCGGGGTTGTCCCTGACGAACAGGTAGTGCCCCCACTCGTCATCGCTGAGCGCGAAAGGGTCCGACGGATACGAAACGCCGGCCTGACCGCCGCACGTGAATTCGGTTTCGTCACGCGGGCCGCACCACGGGCATTCGATGAGCAGCATGTCGGGCCTCCTCAGTGCGCCACCGCGGCGGCACCGTGCTCGTCGATGAGTGCGCCCGATGCGAAGCGGTCGAGCGCGTAGGGGCGAGAGAGTTCGTGCGGCGACCCGGTGGCGATCGTGTGCGCGAAGAGCCGCCCCGCGGCGGGGGTCGCCTTGAATCCGCCGGTACCCCATCCGCAGTTCACGAACAGTCCGTCGACCGGAGTGCTGTCGATAATGGGCGATGCATCGGGCGTGATGTCGACCACGCCCGCCCAGGTGCGCAGCACGTGCGCTCCGGCGAACGATGGAAACAGTTCGATCGCCGCCGCGAGCTGCTCCTCGATGACGTGAAACGACCCGCGCTGCGCGTAGCCGTTGTAGCCGTCGACACCGGCGCCGAGCACGAGTTCTCCCTTGTGCGCCTGACTGACGTACACGTGCACGGCGTTGGACATCACTACGGTGGGATGCACGGGCTCGAACAGCTCCGACACGAGTGCCTGCAGCGGGTGGCTCTGCAACGGAAGCGCCAGGCCCAGCGGCTCCGTGAGCACGGATGTCCGACCGGCCGCCGCAAGCCCCACTGCGTCGGTCGCGATTCGGCCCCGCGTCGTTGCAACGCCGGTCACGCGCCCGCCAGCGGTTTCGATGCCGGTGACCTCGCACCCCTCGATCAGGTCGACTCCCAAGTCGTAGAGCCGCTTGGCATAGGCCCAGGCCACGAGGTCGTGCTTGGCGATGCCGGCGCGAGGCTGATAGGTCGCGCCGAGCACGGGATACCGCAGCCGATCCGACACATCGACGACAGGGCAGACCTCTGCGACCCCGTCGGGCGTCAGCCAGCTAGCGTCCACTCCGGAGAGTCGGTTCGCCTCGACACGTCGTACGCCGTCCCGCACCTCCTGCAGCGTGTGCGCGAGGTTGAGCACCCCGCGCTGGTCGAACAGCACCGGCTGACCGAGGTCGTCCTCCATGCGCTCCCACAGCTGCAGCGCGTGCTCATACAGTGCTGCGCTGGCCTCCAGCAGGTAGTTCGAGCGGATGATGGCCGTGTTTCTTGCCATGTTGCCGCCCGCCAGCCAGCCGCGTTCCAGCACCGCGATATCGCGGATGCCGTGCTCCGTCGCGAGATAGTACGCAGCCGCGAGCCCGTGCCCGCCCGCGCCGACGATGACAGCATCGTACGACGCCGCGGGTTCCGCCGACCGCCAGAGTCTGTCGGCCAGTACGGGCATCCCGTCGCCTGCGCTCGCCCTCCGCGTACCCATGGGTGCTCCTCGCGCTCAGAAGAGCCCGACGATCTCGCCGTTCTCGTCGATGTCCACGTCGTGTGCGGCGGGATGCGCGCCCAAGCCGGGCATCGTTCGCATGCTGCCGCAGATGAGGTAGACGAATCCTGCGCCCGCCGAAAGTCGTGCCTCCCGCACCGGTAGGCGCCAGCCGGTGGGGGCTCCCCGGAGTTTCGGGTCGGAGCTGATCGACAAGTGGGTCTTCGCTATGCATACGGGCAGGTGCGAGAAACCGAGGTCGGCGAACCGTTCGAGTTGTTTCGCCGCTACAGCTGAGAGGTCGATGCCCTCCGCGCCGTAGACACGGGTCGCGATCGCCTCTGTCTTCTCGAACAGGCTCGCCGAGTCGGGGTAGAGCATCTGGAAGTCCGTTTGCTCCTCCGCCGCTTCCGCGACGATTTCAGCGAGCTCGACTCCTCCGCGACCGCCGTCTGCGACGTGCGTAGAGACCGCGACTCGTGCGCCCGCCTCAGCCGCGATGCGCTTGATCGCCTCGTGCTCACTGGGATGGTCGGTCGGGAAGGCGTTGATCGCTACGACCGGTGAAACGCCATGGATGCGGATGTTCTCGATCTGCTTCACGAGGTTGGCGGCACCGGCTTCGACGTCGTCCGGGCTCTCGCGGAGCATGGCCTCCGGCAACGGCCGGCCTGCGACGATCGAGAACCGGCCGGAGTGCGCCTTGAGCGAGCGCACGGTTGCGACGAGCACTGCTGCGTCGGGCGTCAGACCAGAGGTACGGCACTTGATGTTGAAGAACCGTTCGGCCCCCATGTCGGCGCCGAAGCCCGCCTCGGTGATCAGGAAGTCACCGGATCGGATCCCGATGCGATCTGCGACAACTGACGAGTTCCCGGTCGCGATGTTGCCGAACGGCCCGGCGTGCACGAGCACGGGAGTGCCCTCGAGGGTCTGCATGAGATTCGGTTTGACCGCCTGCGACAACAGCACCGTCATGGCGCCGGCGGCCCGGATGTCCTCCGCCGTCACGGGTTCGCCGTCGGGCGTCTGGCCGACGATGATGCGGCCGAGTCTGGCTCGAAGATCCGGCAGCGACTCGCAGAGTGCGAGCGTTGCCATGACTTCGGATGCGGCGGTGATGTCGAAGCCCGTCTCGCGGGGCACGCCGTCCGCGCGGGCGCCGAGACCGATCACGATGTTGCGCAGCGACCGATCGTTGACGTCGATCGCACGTCGCCACGTGACGTCACGAGGCTCCATCCGCGGGGATGCCGAGTGGAAGAGGTGCGCATCGACCTGCGCCGCGAGCTGATTGTGGGCTGCGGTCACGGCGTGCATGTCGCCCGTGAGGTGCATGTTGATGAGCTCCATGGGCACGACTTGGCTATAGCCTCCGCCGGCTGCGCCGCCTTTGATACCGAGCGTGGGGCCCAGTGACGGTTGCCTTATCGCGATCGTTGCGCGGCGTCCGATGTGCGACATCGCCTGGCCTAGCCCGACCGTTGTCGTGGTCTTGCCTTCGCCGAGCGGCGTCGGCGTCACTGCCGACACCACAACGTATTTCGCCTTGGGTCGATCGGCGAGCGCATCGATCGCATCGAGGCTGATCTTTGCTGCTCCGCGGCCGTACGGTTCGATGAAGTCTGGGCCTATGCCCATCGTCTCCGCGATATCTTCCAGCGGGCGGAGTGTTGCTCCGCGAGCTATGGCCAGGTTCGACAGTGAGGTCATCCCGTCTCCTTCTCTTCTTCGAGTCGGCGCGCTAACAGCGCAGTGCGCCACTTGTTCGTGCGCGCAATCTCATTGAAGCTGAACACGTGCCAGCCCACAATGCGTGATTCAGGTCGTTCGAAGACGTCGGCGAGTCCGTCGATGAGCCGGTCGGGTGTGTAACCGACTGCCGCCCGCACGGCGACCCCGGCCTGTTTCGTCAAGAAGCGTGCGGCATCCCGCAGCCCTATCCGGCTCGAGATGCGCAGCAGCCGGGTTCTATCGGCCACGCCGGGGATGCCGATGTGCAACGGCAGGTCGATGCCGCGCGCACGCATCGCGGCGATCCACTCCTCGACCGTGGTCGCGTCGAAGCAGATCTGCGACACGATGTACGTCGCGAACCGTGCTTTGTCGGCCATGGCCGCGATCGTCTGCGTGTCGGGGATGACGGCGTGCTTCTCGGGATACCCCGTTATGCCGATCTGTTCGAACGGGTGGCCGTTGTCGTGCATCGCCTCCAGCAGGCCGATTGCCCCGTCGTAGGGTCCGCGCGGTGTCTCGGCGTCACCCGCGATCACGAAGGCGTCGTTCACGCCCAGCTCGTCGAACGTGTCGATGAGGCGAGCGAGGTGATCGTGCCCCTCCACCATACGGGCAGCGAGGTGCGGGACCGTAGGATGCCCGCGGCGACGCAGTTCGCGCACGAGCGGAATCGTGGCGTCGAATCCGTGCGTCGGCGAGCACGTCACGGTCACGATCGCACCCTGCGGCAGGTGGTCGATCGCCTCCTCGACACCGCGCATCGGCACCATCTCGAAGCGCGGCGTCCGCAGCGCTGTTATTGCCGCCCGTTCCATGAGGCTGCTCCTAACCAGAGTCGGGGTTGTCGTTGTCGAGCATCGTCGCCTCGGTCTGCGATCTCATCGTCGCATTCTTGTCATGTCGGGATCGAAGAGTGGTTCGGTCTCGACGACCGCCCCGTACCGGCGATCGAGATAGGCGACCTCAACACGAGCGCCCGGCTCCAGGTCGGGAGGCAGCCACGCGTACGCGATGGATCGCCCGACGCTGACTCCCTGCGCGGCGCTCGTCACGAACCCGATCGGGTGGCCGTCGCGAAGCACGGGCTCCGAGCCGAGCACGACGTCGTTGAAGTTGTCGAAGACGAGCGGCAGGAGTCGCTGCTTCGGCTCGGGAGCATCCAGCAGTGCGTCGCGACCGGTGAAGTCGCCTTTGCCCGCTCGTACCGCGAATGCGAGCCCGGCTTCCTCCGGCGTGTGCTCCGACCACACATCCGCTCCCCACGAGCGGTAGCCCTTCTCGATGCGCATGGCGTCGAAGGCGCCCCTGCCGACCGCGCGGACGTCGTGGGCCGCTCCCGCCTCCCACAGGGCATCCCAGAGCGCGAGCCCGAGGTCGGCGCTCGTGTAGAGTTCCCAGCCGAGTTCGCCGATGTACGACAGTCGCATCGCGAGCACATCGATCGCCCCCACTCGAATGCGGCGTGCTCTGAAGAAACCGAAGCCGTCGTGCGAGACGTCGTCGCCGGTCACCGAGGCGAGAACC
>DXDC01000285.1 GCA_019115685.1 Candidatus Agrococcus pullicola | reverse complement strand
GGAGTGCGGCGCCGATCTGCAGCATGAGCTCGCTGTCCACGCCAGCGCCGATTTTGATCCGTGCGTCGTGCATCCAGGTCGCCCACTCGTCGTGGAACGCGGTCACGAACCATGACCATTCGCCCTGCGCGTCCATCTGCACCACTGCCCTGAAGCGGTCGGTGCCCGGCCCTATGAGCTCCATGGGGTGTTCATGCTCCGAGCCGTCCGGTGCGATAAGCGTCAGACGGACCCCGAGCGCATCGTGCCCCTCGCGGAATACCGTGGCCTCGAACGGGACAACCTCGCCCACAACGGCCTTGGCAGGGAACTTTCCTCCCGGAACCCTCGGCGTGAGCTCGTCGATGAGGATTCTGCCCGTTACGGTGTTGAGCTTGGCGTTCACGTTCTCAACGCTACCGGCTCGTCCGTCCATCTCCTACAGTGTGTAGTGTGAAGGCGATCCGGAATCTCACCGTCCGTACCTCTCTGCCGGAGCGCCTCGAGGCGCTGGAAACGCTCGCAACGAATCTGCGCTGGTCGTGGCATCAACCGACGAGAGCGCTCTTTCGGGACATTTCGGTTGACGGATGGCGTGCAACGGGTCACGACCCCGTACAGTTGCTCGGCTGGGTGGGAACAGAACGATTGGACGAGCTTGCGGATGATGCCGAATTCGTCGCGCGTGTTGACGAGCAGGCCGCAGATCTGCAGCACTATCTACGGCAAGCCAGGTGGTATCAGTCCGTTGAGCACGCTCCGGAATCGATCGCATACTTTTCGCCAGAGTTCGGCATCACGAGCGCCCTGCCGCAGTATTCGGGTGGCCTTGGAATTCTCGCTGGTGACCATCTTAAAACCGCAAGCGATATGGGAGTTCCCGTCCTGGGTGTCGGACTTTTTTATCAGAGCGGCTATTTTCGGCAGCGCATCTCTCAGGAGGGGTGGCAGCACGAGTCGTATCCGGTGCTCGACCCAGACGGGTTGCCGCTCAAGATTCTCCGTGAACCCGATGGCGCAGCAGCCCAGATCTCGCTCGCATTGCCAGGAGGACGGCACCTGAGAGCGCGGATCTGGCAGGCGCTCATCGGACGAGTGACGCTTCTGCTGCTCGACACGAACGTGCAGGAGAACCAGCCGGACATTCGAGCGATCAGCGATCGGCTTTATGGTGGCGGGGGAGAGCACCGGCTCCGACAGGAATTGCTGCTCGGCATCGGTGGGGTACGCGCTATCACGAAGTTCGCGGAGATCACGGGCGCCCCCTTCCCGACGGTGTTTCACTCCAACGAAGGACACGCAGGGTTTCTCGGTGTCGAACGGATGTCCCGGCTCGTTGCGGAAGGGCTTACGTTCGACGAAGCGCTCGCCGTCGTCCGTGCAGGCACGGTGTTCACGGTGCACACGCCAGTGGCGGCCGGTATCGATCGATTCGATACGGAACTGGTTCGGGAGCACCTGACGGGCGATCTGATTCCCGGACTGGAGACCGACAGGATCCTCGCGTTCGGGGCCGAGGCGGACCCGAACGTCTTCAACATGGCGCACCTCGGCTTCTCGCTTGCACAGCGGGCGAATGGTGTCGCGAAACTGCACGGCAAAGTCGCCAGATCGATGTTCGCGGACCTTTGGGGCGGCTTCGATGCCGATGAAGTACCGATTACGTCTGTCACGAATGGCGTGCACGCACCGACGTGGACGGCCGTACCGATGAAGCGCCTCGCCCAAGATGTCCTCGGTACGGGGGAATCGTCGAAGGCGGATTGGGCGAGCGACGCCCTTTCCGACGAAGCACTCTGGAGCGTGCGCCGCGAAATGCGGGAACATCTCGTGCAGGAGGCGCGAGTTCGGACGCAGGCGCGGCTGGCACGAACGGATGGCGCGGCTCCTGCCTGGGCGTCCCGGATCCTGGATCCCGATGTCCTCACGATCGGGTTCGCACGCCGAGGAGCCACATACAAGCGTTTAACGCTCATGCTGAACGATCCGGAACGGCTGAAGCAGTTGCTGACGCACCCGCAACGTCCCGTGCAGATCATCGTCGCAGGGAAGGCGCACCCCGCCGATGACGCTGGGAAGCGCCTGATACAGCAGCTCGTCAACTTCACAAGGGACCCTGAGGTGCGCCAGCGGCTTGTGTTCCTGGAGGACTACGACATCTCGATGGCGAAGTCGCTGTACCCGGGCTGCGATATCTGGCTCAACAATCCGCTGCGCCCCATGGAGGCGTGCGGCACGAGCGGCATGAAAGCCGCACTGAACGGGTCGCTGAACCTGTCCATTCTCGACGGCTGGTGGGACGAGTATTCCGACGGGAAGAACGGTTGGGATATCCCGTCCGCGGCTGATCACATTGGGGAACACGAACGCGATGCGCTGGAAGCTGCAGCATTCTACGACCTGGTAGAGCACGAGATCGCCCCGCGATTCTACGACCGTGATCCGCGCGGCATTCCCCGCGCATGGGTGGATCAGGTTCGGCATACACTGTCGAGTCTGAGCCCGGAAGTATCCGCTGAGCGGATGATGACCGAGTACGTCGAGCGCCTCTACGTGCCGGCAGCGGGTGCAGTCGAGGCGATAACGGCAGACGATTACCGTACCGCCCGTGATTTCGCGTCGTGGGCACATCGGGTGCGCTCGGGCTGGAGCAACGTGTCCATCGACAGCATCGCCGTGCGCGGCGTCGATCGGGTGCCGACGGTCGGCGACACGATCCAAGCGCGGGTGCTCGTCGAGCTCGGGGACCTGGGGCCCGACGACGTGCTGATTGAAGCCGTCGCGGGGCGGACGGATGCCGACGGGAACCTCAGCGGCACCGAGCGTTTCGCGCTCGAGTTCATCGGAGACGAAAACGGCAAGCGCGTGTTCGAGGCGTCCATTCCACTCGAACGCGCCGGCACATTCGGCTACACGGTTCGTGCGCTGCCGAAGCATGCGGCGCTCGCCGACGTCGCGGAGTTGGGACTCGTCTCCTACGCGCGCGCCTGACGGCGCTCGTGCGCATCAGCCGAGGGAATTCTCGCCGAGCGAGCTCGGCGGGCTCGCGGATGCGGTCTCGCGTTGATAGACCGCGTCGGCCCTGCGAACCTGCTGCTCGTCGTGCTCTTCGTGGGACACGCGGTATATCTGCAGGCTCATCGGGCGAACAACGACCGTTTCACCGGGTAGGCGGTGCTCCTCCCGCTGGATATCGTCGGTTGAATCGAACACTTTCGTGAGCGAACGCATGTGGTCGCCGGAGGGCAGCACAACCTGCCGGTCCCCGAGACTCGCGTGCACGACGACGAGGGTGCGTGCAAACGGTTCGTCGAGGGGGGTGCTGGAGACGAGATACTGCAGCGTTCGGTCGTCATGACGCTCCCAGTCCTCCTGCGACATGGTCTCTCCGAACGCGTTCAACCAGAGGATCTGGCTCGAGTGCGCGAGCTTCTTGTCTTCGAGAGCGAACTCGACGGGTCTCAGCGCTGCCGATGCACCCCGGATCGCCAGCAGGAGCTTCGTACTCTCGAGCATCTCGTGCTGCCAGGGCTTTCGGTCATCCCACTGCATCCATGTGAGTGCGGAGTCCTGGTTGTACGCGTTGTTGTTGCCGCGCTGCGTGCGGCCCCACTCGTCCCCTGCCGTGATCATGGGGACACCGGCGGACAGCAGCAGGCTACCCATCAGGTTGCGCATGGATGTGCGACGCCGATGGTTGATAACCTCGTCGTCGGTTGGGCCCTCGTGGCCGTGGTTGAACGAGCGATTGTTGTCGGAACCGTCTCGATTGTCCTCGCCGTTGCCGAGATTGTGTTTGCCGTCGAATGCGGTGAGATCCGCCAGCGTGAAACCGTCATGGGCCGTGATGAAATTGACCGAGGCGAGCGGCCCGCGCTCCGCAGCGAACATGCCTGAGCTGCCGGAGATGGCGTGACCGTACGCTCCCGTTCCCGCCGCCGCTGCACCGGTCTGCTCCAAGAGCCGCAGATCGGTCAGCCAGAAGTCACGAAGCGTGTCGCGGTATCGGTCGTTCCACTCAGCGAAACCGGCAGGAAAACTGCCCGTCTGCCAGCCGCCGATCCCGACGTCCCAGGGCTCCGCGATCATCGTGATGCCGGCAAGCTCCCGGTCATTGACGATGCGCTGCAACAGCGGATGCTCGGGGGTGAACTCGTGCTCTGCGTCGCGTCCGAGGGTCGCGGCAAGATCGAACCTGAAACCGTCGACCTGCGTATCGTTGGCCCAGTACCGAAGCGAGTCCATGACGAGCTCTGCAGCGGCGGGGGTCGAGGTGTTCAACGCATTGCCGACGCCCGTCACATCGATGTAGTCGCCGTCGGACGTTTGCCGGTAGTAGCTCGCGTTGTCGATCAGGCGCAAGCTTGTCGATGCGCCGCCAATGCCCTCTTCGCTCGTGTGGTTGTAGACGACGTCGAGGTAGACCTTGAGGCCGGCCTCGTGCAGCAGTTTGACCATGCCCTTGAACTCTCGCAGCACCCCTCCCGTCCCGTCGAACTGCGCACGGCGGGACGCGTAGAGCGCGTGCGGGGTGAAGAAGTTCAGCGTGTTGTAGCCCCAGTAGTTCACGCGACCCTGTCGCACAAGCCGCTGCTCGGAAACGAACTGGTGAATCGGCAGCAGTTGGACGGTCGTCACTCC
>DXDC01000284.1 GCA_019115685.1 Candidatus Agrococcus pullicola | reverse complement strand
CTCGCGGCCGGGCTCATCGACCTCGGCCGACTCGGACAGGCAGATCCCTACGCCGACATCGCGCTCCTGTTGGCGAACGCTCGCGAGACCTGGCCCAACGAAGACACCGCCCAACGGGCGGAACACGACTTCGCCTCCCGGTACGGCATCGCCCTTGACCCCGACCGCCTGGACTTCTACCTTCGACTCGACCCGCTGACCTGGTAGACCATGCCCGGCGTACGCAGAATCCGCTGAAGGAAGCCGTCCGGCTCCAAAGGCAATAAGGAGATTGTCCGAAGCGCCAGGGTCACGGCCAACGAGTCGACCGCGGTTGCATCTTGATTCGCGCTGAGTTTCGTTCCGTCCTTTCCTTTTGGAGGATGGAGTTATGCCAGGACCGTATCCGGATGAGTTCCGCCAGCGCGCGCTGCGGATGCTGAGCGAGGCTCGCCCTGATCACAAGACCGATCACGCCGCGATCGAGCACGTCGCCGCCAAGCTCGGCGTCAACCCCGAGACGCTTCGACTGTGGAAGAAGCGCCTCGACGTCGACGAGGGCCGGCAGCCGGGGACCTCGAGCGAGGCGCAGGCCGAGATCAAGCGGTTGAAGAAGCAGATCGCCGAGTTGGAGAAGGCGAACGAGATCTTGCGGTCTGCGAGCGTGTTTTTCGCGACCGAGCTCGGCCGCCCCTCGTCGAGATGATCGCGTTCATCGACAAGACGCGTGATCGTTTCGGGGTCGAGCTCGTGTGCCGTGTGATGCGGCAGGCCGAGGTGGGGTTCCTCACCGCCCGCGGATACCGGGTCGCGAAAGCGCGTCCGGCGTCAGCCCGGCAGCTGAGAGACGAGCTGCTGATTCCGGAGATCACCCGGCTGCATGCGGAGAACTATGGCGTCTACGGTGTCCGGAAGATGCACGCGCTGCTGCGCCAGCAGGGCTGGGCAATCGGTCGCGACCAGACCGGCCGGCTCATGCGACTCGCTGGGGTTCGCGGCGTGAAGCGATCGAAGAAGGTCTTCACCACGAAGTCCGACTCGGCGAACGAGAAGCCGAAGGATCTCGTGCAGCGACGGTTCACTGCGGACGCTCCCCGCAGGCTCTGGGTCGCAGACGTGACGTATGTCGCGACGTGGTCCGGGTTCGCCTATGTCGCATTCGTCACCGACGTGTTCTCTCGCCGCATCGTCGGGTGGAACGTCGCCTCGACGCTCAAAGCGGACATCCTCCCGCTCCAGGCACTGAACATGGCCGCATGGGCGGCGGACGGGAACCTCAACGGGCTCGTCCATCACGCTGACCACGGATCGAACTACCTCGCCGTGGTCTACACCGACCGGGTCGTCGAACTCGGCGCGACCCCCTCGACGGGAACGGTCGGCGACTCGTTCGATTGTCAGTCTGTTTCTGCCCGATCTCGCGAGGATGGGGTAGTCCTGGCCGGAGCGTTCTGACCCTTGCTTACGATTGGCCCGCAGGGTGCCTTGGCGTTGATCTGTCGAGCCTCCGGCCAGGCATGCAATCAAGCACTGCCGCCGGTCGGGCGTGACCTAATAGGAGCCTGGAGCATACTTTCGACAGCGTCCCCGTGACAGTCCTGTCCACCCGCCGGCGACAGCGTGAATCCACGATAACCGGCAAGGAGACACCACCGTGGACGAAGTTGAACAAGTCAGGTCAGGGCACGTCGTGATCGGCGTCGACACCCATAAGCACATCCACGTCGCCGCCGTGATGGACTCGATCGGAGGGATCCTCGCGTCCCTGACGATCTCGACCGACACGGCTGGGTTCCGGCAGCTGCTGGAGTGGGCGGCAACGTTCGGGAAGATCATCGCGTTCGGGATCGAAGGCACCGGCTCCTATGGAGCAGGACTGACTTCGTTCGTTCGCCGCCACGGGCACAAGGTGATCGAGGTCTCCCGTCCCGATCGTCGACTGCGCAGGTTGAGTGGGAAGTCCGACACCCTCGACGCGGAGAACGCCGCGAGGGCGGTGCTTGCTGGGTTCGCGACCGCGGTCCCGAAGAGCGCTGACGGGGTCGTGGAGATGATCCGGCAGCTGAAAGTCGCGCACGATACCGCGGTGAAAGACCGCACCGGCGCAATGGTCACCCTCAAAGCGATGCTCGTCCACGCCACCGAGGACCTCCGCCGTGAGACTGCGAAGAAGACTCAGAAGATGGTCGCGAGACACTGCGCCGCGCTCCGCCCCCGCGGCCTGGCGACTCCGGAGGACGCGAATCGTCATGCTCTCCGTTCGATCGCGAAACGCTGGATAGCTCTCAACGACGAGATCAAGGACCTCGAGGCGCAGATCGAGCAGCTCGTTCTGCAACGGGCCCCGCACCTGCTCGACGAGTTCGGAATCGGCGTCGACACCGCTGCGGAGATCCTCATCGTCGCCGGCGACAACCCCGAGCGCATCCGCAGCGAGGCCGCGTTCGCGAAGCTTGCCGGCATCAGCCCTGTCCCGACCGGCTCCGGGATGACGAGCGGGAAGCATCGCATCAATCACGGCGGGCACCGCCAGCTCAACGCGGCGATCTATCGGACCGTGATCGTCAGAATGAGATTCCATGAGCCCACGATCGCCTACGTCGCCCGACGAACCGCCGAAGGCAAGAGCAAACGCGACATCATCCGCTGCCTGAAACGCTATGTCATCCGCGAGGTCTATCACCTCATCAAGACCGACCCGCGAACCGGTGAAATCGCGAGTTGACAAATATCGGAGCGTCAACGCGATGGCTCCGGTACGTAGCCAAGAGTTCAGCGCGGAGCATGGTCAAGTAGGCAAGCGGTGTCTTGCCGTAGGCCGCTACGAAGACGCTACTGAGCCGAGATGGTGAAAGATGCACCTCGGCTGCAAGGTCGTCCAGTGTCCAACGCTGCGCGGGAGCCGACTTGAGTAGATGGACTGCCTGTCGAACTTCAACTCGGAGTGGTGCGAAGTGGCGATCCCTCGGGAGTGCGGGTCGGATATGCG
>DXDC01000283.1 GCA_019115685.1 Candidatus Agrococcus pullicola | reverse complement strand
GTGCTGGGAAAGTAACGTTTCGTGCTGAACTGCTTGATTTCTCGGCTGATCTCAGCGAAGACAAGCAGCCGGGGCCGCCCGGTCGCGGCCGCCGATGTCATCGCGACTGTGCCCGAAAGACTGAGATTCTGTCTCTTCGGCCCCGGGGACTGACCGTTTGTCAGTCTTCCTGGATTTCCGTGTTTTTCGGGCTGTTCCTTGCCGCGTACTCGACGAAGGTGACGCCGCGATAACCTGGAACGATCTTGCATGAGGAGGCACAGTGGGAGAGGTCATTGTCCGGCAGGCGCTGCCGGCCGACGTACGGAGAATTCACGACATCATCGAGCCGTACGTGATCCGACGAATCCTGCTGGGCAAGGAACTCGTGACACTGTACGAGGCGATTCAGGAGTTCGTCGTCGCGGAAGTCGACGGCAAAGTCATGGGATGCGGTGCGCTGCACGTCATGTGGGAGGACCTCGGGGAGATACGCACCATCGCAGTCGAGCCGAGTTCGATGGGCAACGGACTCGGCAAGCACATCTATCGTGAGCTTGAGCGCCGAGCGTTGGCGTTGGGGCTGCAACGACTGTTCTGCCTGACGTTCGAGACGGACTTCTTCGGAGGGCAGGGTTTCGAAGCCGTCGCTGACGAGGTCGTCGACCCGGAGGTGTATCGTGAACTGCTCCACTCGAGCGACGGCGGCATCGCCGAGTTCCTCGATCTTGCGCATGTAAAACCGAACACGCTCGGCAACACGAGGATGCTGAAGCAGCTGGGCTGAGCGTGGCATTCGCAACGCGTTACGGCCGCGGGGGAGCGACGGCCGACCGACCCGTCGGGAATACTCGCCGGGACTTTCACGACACCTGCGGGCGGCCACCGCGTCGAGTGGTGCTTCATGTCATAGCCTGAGGGCGTGGCGAAACGATTGACGGCGAAACAGCGACGCGCGCGCACGTACACGGTGCTGGTGGCGGTCGTGCTCGTCGCCGGGCTCGTTTGGGCGGCGGTCTGGTGGTTCGGTGGGGATGCCGCGGAAGAGGCGACCCAGCCCAGCCCGACGGAGACGGAACTCGAGGAGGAGCCCAGCCCATCCCCTTCCGTAACCGTCGACTACGACGGCCTTGGGCCGGATGGGCTGCCCTCCGATGCTCCTGCGTGCGAGATCGACGTGATCGAGATTCAAGCGATGACCGATCAGCAGACGTACGGCAGCGGCGATCCGGTGATGATGAGTTTCATGCTGGTCAACGCCGGCAACGTTCCCTGCCAGGTGAATGTCGGCACAACGCAGCAGGACTATGTCGTCAGCGCGGGCGGCGAAACCGTGTTCAGGTCGAGCGATTGCATGTCGGATCGCGTCGACCAACTGGTAACCCTGGAGCCGGATGAGCCGCGGGAGACGCAGCCGATCGAGTGGGATCGCCGCTATTCGGACGAAGACAGCTGCGATGAAGAGCTGGATCGGGTTCCCGCGAACGGCACGGAATACACGCTCTCAGTCGTCGTCGCAGGCATCGAGTCGCAGGGCACGCGGGACTTCGTGCTGCAGTAGGAAATCGCCGATGAGGCGATTTCGTGCAAGGCAGGGACCATCGTGCACGTTTTGGGCGCGGTGTGTTGTGGTGTGTCGAGCGTTCTCACCGTGAGGCGACCGAAGTCGGCAATTGTCACAGCAAATGTGCGACTACTGCCGCAACACGCTTCAGAAGTCGGGAATGCCCTGCGGCTCGCGCGCGGGCGATGCTTGCGCAGCGAGGCGCTTCGCCTGCCCGATCGCGGCGACTACGGTGCCCGTGCTCGCGTGAATGATGTCTCGGTAGCCGAGGCGCTGAGCTTCGGATGCCCGCCTGGCCTCCAGCGTCGCCTTCCGCACTTCGCCCGCGAGCGAGATCTCGCCGATGGCGGCGACTTCGTGGGGCAGCGCGAACCCTCGGGCAGAGCTGGCGATCGCGATCGCGATGGGTAGGTCTGTCGCGGGCTCGCTGAGTTTCAGACCGCCGACGGTCGACACGTAGACATCGCTCTGCGCCAGCGTTATGCCCGCATGCCGCTGCAGCACCGCAAGGATCATGGCGACTCGGTTGCCGTCGACGCCGTTGACAACGCGTCGTGGCTGCGGAGTAGCGCTCGGGGCGACAAGCGCCTGAATCTCGACCGGGATCGCGCGTCGCCCCTCCATCGCTATCGTTACGCACGTGCCCTGCATGGGCTCGGTCTGACGTGACAGGAATAGTGCCGACGGGTCGGGAACCTCGACGATGCCATCACCGGTCATCTCGAAGCAACCCACCTCGTCCGTCGGCCCGAAACGGTTCTTCGTCGTGCGGATGAAGCGCAGCGCACTCTGTCGGTCGCCATCGATGTGCGCGACGACATCCACGAGGTGCTCGAGCACTCGCGGGCCCGCAACGTTGCCGTCCTTGGTGACGTGACCGACGAGGAGGATCGGGATGCCTGAGCCCTTGGCCTGTCGGGTCAGGGCAGCCGCGACATCGCGAACTTGGCTGGGCCCGCCGGCGATACCGTCGTTCGCGCTATTCGTCACGGTTTGCACGGAGTCGACGATGACGAGCGAAGGTTCGGTCTCGTTGATGTGGCCGAGCACAGTCGCGAGATCCGTCTCGCTCGCGAGGAACAGATCTTCGTAAAGCGCGCCGGTCCTTTCTGCGCGGATGCGTACCTGGTGCAGCGACTCCTCGGCGCTGATGTACAGCACGCGCCCCTTCTTGCTCGCGACACGACTCGCGAGTTCGAGCAGGAGCGTCGACTTTCCGACCCCGGGCTCGCCGGAGCACAGCACGACGGCACCCGGCACGACACCGCCTCCCAGCACGCGGTCGAGCTCGTCGATGCCGGACGGCCGGCGCGGGGTGTCGGCGGCTCTGATCTCGGTGATCGGAGTGGCGCGCGAGGATGCGGCGGGTGAGACTGCAGTGACGGCGTGCTTGCCGAGGGCGGCTGCTCCGACCTCTTCGACCGTGCCCCACGCATTGCACTCGTAGCAGCGCCCCACCCACTTCGCGGTGGTCCAGCCGCACTCCGTGCATCGAAAAGAGCTTTGCGCTTTCGCCATGAACACAACGCTACCGGCGGCCGCCGACACGTTTCCCCTGCCACGACCGGAACGGTGTTTCGATCGGCGTCGCGCCACCTGGAATGGTCGAAAGAAGTGCATTTGGGAGGCTCCTGCACGGCCTTCTGTCGACCCTTTCGGGGAGTGGGACTGCTCTTCAAGCGAATCCCTCTATCCCTCAGTGCTGTCCCTTCGCAGGCCGGGCTCCAAATCTCCGGCTTGCCTGCGGTTTCCCCACTG
>DXDC01000282.1 GCA_019115685.1 Candidatus Agrococcus pullicola | reverse complement strand
AACGGCGCCGGCAAGACCACACTCGTCTCGATCCTGACGACGCTCATCCGCCCGGATGCGGGGACCGCGCGAGTACTGGGCCACGACGTGGTTCGCAACGCCCGCGCCGTGCGCTCGCTGGTCCGGGTCACGGGGCAGGCGACTTCGCTCGACGAGCTGCTGACCGGGCGGGAGAATCTCGTGATGCTCGGCAAGCTCCTGGGGCTCGGCCGCACTGCGCCGAACCGCGCCGACGAGCTCCTCGAGCGGTTGGATCTCGCGGCGGCGGGGCGCAAGCCCGTTCGCACATACTCGGGCGGGATGCGACGCCGGCTCGATCTCGCGGCGAGCCTGATAGCCCCGGCTAAGGTATTGATCCTCGACGAGCCGACCACGGGCCTGGACCCGGTGAGCCGCGCGCGCGTCTGGGACGACATCCGACAGCTCGCCATCGACGGAACGACAGTGCTCCTGACCACGCAGACGCTCGACGAGGCAGAAGCGCTCGCTGACCGCGTCACGGTGCTGCATCGCGGCGGAATCGTCGCAGACGGAACGGTCGGTGAGCTCACCGCGCTCGTCGGCGGCCAATCGGTCGTACTCGTCGACGCAGCGGGAAGCGTGCTGGAGCGCGTCGAAACCGACGGCACCAGAGCATCCGTAGCAGCAGCCCTCGAAGGCATGGAACGCGACAATGGCGCTCGCGTCGAGCTTCGCTCCCCCACCCTCGAAGACGCCTTCGCGAAACTCACACAGGTAGAGGAGGTAGCAGCATGACCACGGCCACGGCGCCCGTGACCGGCGTATCGACACTGCGCTCGAGCGGCGTATTCATCAGGCGCAGCCTCCTGCACAGCCTGCGCGACGGAGAGGGGCTCCTCATGGCCATCGCGCTGCCCGTCATGCTCATGCTCATGTTCACCGTCGTCTTCGGCGGTGCGATTCAGGGCGACGGCCGATACATCGACTATGTAGTACCCGGCATCATCCTGACCTGCGCGGGCTTCGGAGCATCATCGACCGCGGTATCGGTGAGCCGTGACATGACTGCGGGCGCCATGCTCCGATTCCGCACCATGCCGTTCGTCGCCTCGACATCGATCGTCGGGCACGTAATCGCGAGCGTTGTGCGCAATCTTGTGGCCACAGCGGTGGTTATCGGTGTCGCCTTCGCGATCGGTTTCCGACCCAGCGCCGATCTCGCCGGCTGGATCGGCGCCCTCGGCATCGTGACGCTCTGGATTCTCGCCGTCACGAGCGTCTTCGCTGTGATCGGGCTGATCGCCGGCGGCCCGGAAGCTGCGAACGGTTACGGATTCATCATCCTGTTCCTGCCGTACGTGTCGAGCGCGTTCGTTCCCATCGAGACGATGCCCGACTGGATCGTGCCGATCGCCGAGTATCAGCCCGTTACACCGATCATCGAAACGCTCAGATCAGCGCTCGTCGGTGGCGAAGGGCAGCCGCTCGTGTCCGTCATCTGGTGCCTCGGGATCATTGCCGTCGCGCTCGCACTCGCGGCATGGCGGTTCCCCCGCACGCCGGTGCGCTAGGGCAGCGAGAAAACGAGCCGTTCGCGCACTGAACTGCTTCCCTTTGGTGAGGACGCCCGAAGAGGAAGCAGTTCAGTGCGATCCGCCGTTTTCCAAGCAGTTCGGCGCCTGCTCTATGATCGGCCTAGCGCTCACGCTTTGCGAGGTAGTGCTCGATGGCTGCGCGAGTGGATGCGTCCTGACCGGCGAGCGCATCCCGGTCGCCATCCAGCGCCGGTGCGATCTGCAGCGCAAGCTGCTTGCCCAGCTCAACACCCCACTGGTCGAACGAGTCGATACCCCAGATCGCGCCCTGCACGAACGTGATGTGCTCGTAGAGCGCGATCAGCTGCCCGAGCACCGACGGTGTCAGGCGCGACGCGAGAATCGAGGTGGTCGGACGGTTGCCGGAGAAGACTCGAGCACTGACGATGTGCTCCGGGGTGCCCTCTTCGCGCACCTCCTCGGCGGTCTTGCCGAACGCGAGCGCCTTCGTCTGCGCGAAGAAGTTCGCCATGAACAGGTCGTGCACATCCTGCCCGCCGTCGCTGAGCGGATGCGCCGGGTTCGCGAACGCGATGAAGTCGGCCGGCACGAGTCTGGTGCCCTGGTGGATGAGCTGGTAGAACGCGTGCTGCCCGTTGGTGCCGGGCTCGCCCCAGAACACCTCGCCCGTGTCGACGGTGACTGGCACGCCGTCGCTGCGCACGGATTTGCCATTGGATTCCATCGTCAGTTGTTGCAGATACGCCGGGAATCGGTGGAGGTACTGCGAATACGGCAGTACCGCGTGCGTGTGCGCGTCGAGAAAGTTCGTATACCAGACGTTCAGCAGACCCATCAGCAGTGGAACGTTGTCTTCCGGCGCTGCCGTCGCGAAATGCTCATCCATGGCGTGGAAGCCGGCGAGGAAGTCCTCGAAGCCCTCGGGGCCGATGGCGATGGCGAGCGATGCGCCGATCGCGGAATCGAGCGAGTAGCGACCGCCGACCCAGTCCCAGAATCCGAACGCATTCTCGGTGTCGATGCCGAATTCGGCCACTCGATCGAGCGCCGTCGAGACGGCCACGAAGTGCTTCGCGACAGCGTTGGAGCGTCCCTCGTCGTCGTCCTCGATCGCACCTGCGGCGATCAGTTCTCGCCAGAGCCACTCGCGCGCCAGGCGCGCGTTCGTCAGCGTTTCGAGGGTGCCGAACGTCTTCGAAGCGACGATGAACAGCGTCGTCTCAGGGTCGAGATCGCTGGTCTTCTCGGCGAGGTCGGTCGGATCGATGTTCGAGATGAAACGGCATTCGAGCCCCTCGGCGACGTAGGGCTTCAGCGCTTCGTACGCCATTACTGGTCCGAGATCGGAACCCCCGATGCCGATGTTGACGACCGTCGCGACGCGTTTGCCGGTGACACCCGTCCACGCACCGGATCGCACCCGCTCGGCAAACGCATACACACGGTTCAGCACGCCACGGACATCAGCGTCCACGTTCTGGCCTTCGACGATCAGCGCCGGATCGGAACCGGAAGGACGTCGGAGCGCGGTGTGCAGCACAGCACGATCCTCAGTCGTATTGATACGTTCACCCCGCAGCATCGCGTCGCGCTTGCCCAGGACATCGGTCTCCTCCGCCAGCTGCTGCAGCAGGGAAAGCGTCTCATCGGTAACGAGGTTCTT
>DXDC01000281.1 GCA_019115685.1 Candidatus Agrococcus pullicola | reverse complement strand
CCGTGCACCGCGGTGAGGTGGTGGTGGTGATCGGCCCGTCCGGCTCGGGAAAGTCGACGCTGTGCCGCTCCATCAACCGTCTCGAGACGATCACCGACGGTGAGATCCGTATCGACGGAAAGGTGCTGCCGAAAGAGGGTAAAGCGCTCGCGAAGCTGCGCGCTGACGTGGGCATGGTGTTCCAGTCCTTCAACCTCTTCGCGCACAAGACGATCCTCGAGAACGTCACAATCGGCCCGATCAAGGTCAAGAAGGTGTCCCGCGCGGAGGCAGAGGCCGACGCCCGACGTCTGCTCGACCGGGTCGGTGTCGGTCACCAGGCAGAAAAGTATCCGGCACAGCTCTCCGGTGGTCAGCAGCAGCGCGTTGCGATTGCCCGGGCCCTCGCTATGAAGCCGAAAGCACTGCTCTTCGATGAACCGACCAGCGCCCTCGACCCCGAGATGATCAACGAGGTGCTCGACGTCATGGTCGAGCTCGCGAAAGAGGGCATGACGATGGTCGTGGTGACACACGAGATGGGCTTCGCGCGCAAAGCGGCCGACCGTGTCATCTTCATGGCAGACGGGGAGATCGTCGAAGAAGCGGAACCTAACCAATTCTTCACGAACCCGCAGACCGCTCGTGCGCAAGACTTCCTCTCGAAGCTGATCACGAATTAAGTCCCTACAGACCGATCCAACAACAAAGGAGTAAATCGATGAAGAAGCGACGCATTACTTCGCTCGCTGCTGTCGGTGCCGCTGCGGCACTCGTGCTCGCCGGCTGTGCGGGTGGCGGTGGCGGTGGCGACCAGCCCTGGGAAGTGGCCGACGACGTCGAGCTCGAGGGTTCGCCGACGCTTGACGCGATTCAGGCGCGCGGTTCAATCGTCATCGGTGTCAAGGAAGACCAGCCGGGTCTCGGCTATCTCGATGCCGCCACGGGAGAGCGTAGCGGCTTCGACGTCGACATCGCTCGCTGGATGGCCGCGGAGCTCGGCTTCGACGAGGATCAGATCGAGTACAGTGCGATTCCGTCCGCGAACCGCGAGCAGGAGCTCGTCAACGGCAACATCGACATGTACGTCGGCACCTACTCGATCACGGACGACCGCAAGGAGCAGATCGACTTCGCCGGGCCGTACGCGATCACGGGCCAGGGCCTGCTGGTCTCGGCGGACAACGACACGATCCAGTCGGACGAAGACCTCACGTCGGATGTGACCGTGTGCTCCGCGACGGGGTCAACCCCGATCCAGAACATCCGCGACAACTACGATGCGACGCCCATGGAGTACGACACGTATTCGCAGTGCATCGCTCAGGTTGAGGACGGTGGCGCTGATGCTGTCACAACCGATGAATTGATCCTCCTCGGGTACGCGGCCCAGTCGCCCGACACTCTGCAGATCGTCGGAGAGCCCTTCAGCGAGGAGCTCTACGGCATCGGCGTACCCAAGGGTGACGACGCGTTCCGCGAGTTCCTGAACGACGCTCTCGAGAACGGCGGCGACATCTGGACCGCGATCTGGGACAACAACCTCGGCGCTACCGGCATCGAGGGTGACCAGCCCGCGGTAGACCGCTACTAGGTCGTGTGCGGGGTGGCCACGGTCGCCCCGCACAACACCCCTCTGCACCTGCACACTGATCAATGGGAGGCGCGCCAATGGGCGTCATCACCGACAACTTGGATATCTGGATTCCCGCCTTCATGGGAACGATCCGGATCTTCTTCTTCGGCCTGATCATCGCGCTCATCCTCGGCTTCATCGTCGGTGCGATGCGCGTCTCGCCCGTGCCCATCGCTCGAGCAGTGGGCGCCGCATACGTCAACTTCGTGCGAAACACACCGCTGACACTGATGTTCTTCATCTTTGTGTTTGCGGTACCGCCGGTGTTCGGTTACCGAAACCTTGAAGTGCTCGGCATCCTCGCGATCGGCCTCTACACCGCGACGTACGTCGCGGAGACCGTACGAAGTGGCATCAACACCGTTCCCGTCGGTCAGGCGGAAGCGGCCAGGGCTGTGGGTATGAGCTTCGGCCAGGTCATGACGCACATCGTGCTACCGCAGGCTGGGCGGAGCGTGATTCCTCCCATGATGAGCGTCATCATCGCCTTTCTGAAGAACACGACCGTTGCTGCGGGTTTCTCCATACTGAACCTCGGCATGATGCGAAGTTACATGTCGGAGCGCGGTGAGAACATGATGGTCGTGCTGCTGTGGACCGCAGCGATCTTCGTTGCGCTGGTCTTCATCCTCAGCGCCGTGCAAAATCTCCTCGAGAAGAAGCTGAAGGTGGCACGATGAGCAGTGCATCCGTCCTGTACGACGTTCCCGGGCCCAGGGCGCTTCTTCGCAACCGAGTCCTGGGCATAGCGGTCACGGTCTTTGTTCTTGCGCTACTCGCGTTCGTGATCTACCGGCTCGCTATTACGGGCCAGTTCACCTACGAGAAGTGGCAGGCATTCACCTACCCGTACGTGTGGTCGCAGATCGGGCTCGCAGTGCTACGGACGCTGGCTGCCTTTGCGGTGGCCGCGGTCGGCTCGTTGGTCTTCGGGTTCCTCCTCGCTTACGCCCGTCTCAGCAGCATCAAGGTGATCAGGTATCCTGCGGCCGCAGTGACGGAAGTGCTGCGAGCGATTCCCGTGCTGATCATGATGATGCTGCTCTATTACGGATTCGGTGCCGTCGGTGTTGGAATGTCGTCCTTTGCCGCAGTCGCAATCGCACTGATTGCGTACAACGGTTCCGTGCTTGCCGAGGTGTTCCGCGCGGGTGTGGAGTCTCTGCCGAAGGGACAGGGGGAAGCCGGCTCCGCGATCGGTATGCGGCCCTCGCAGGTCATGAACCTCATCCTGATGCCGCAGGCGATCCGCTCGATGCTGCCCGTCATCATCGCGCAGCTCGTTGTCGCGCTGAAGGACACGGCGCTCGGCTTCGTGATTACCTATAACGAGCTGCTGTACTACATGCGCTTCCTGATGTCGCAGGAGACGCTGGGCCGCCCGATCATCCCGGCGGTCATCGTCGGCGGTGCGATCTACATCATCCTCTGTGCACTGCTGTCGTGGTTCGCCACGTGGGTACAGAAGCGCACGAGCCGATCGCCCAGGGTCAAGGTCGCTGAGCCGCACCATCCCGGCAACCCCGGTGACCAGACGACGACGGAGCTGATGGGTGCGCAGGATCTGCCTGCGGAACTGCAAGCTCAGCTCGACGACGATAAGAAGTAGCCGGGCCGCCTGCTGT
>DXDC01000280.1 GCA_019115685.1 Candidatus Agrococcus pullicola | reverse complement strand
GGCGAGGCTCCTGCGATCGGTGCAGACTCCGGAGTTTCAGGGTGTGACCTTCCATGAAGTCGCTGCGAAGTCCGCGCTCAATCGCGTTCCGGCGGCGAGTTCGATGCCGTTCGATTGGAGCATCAATCCCTATCGAGGATGCTCCCACGCGTGCGTCTACTGCTACGCGAGAAACACGCATCGCTATCTCGATTTCGACGCCGGCGACGATTTCGATCGGCAGGTCGTCGTGAAAGTGAACATTGCGGAGGTGCTGCGCGCGGAATTGGCGAAGCCGACGTGGTCGCGCGAGCTCGTCGCGCTGGGTACGAACACCGACCCGTATCAGCGGGCCGAGGGGCGCTATCGGCTCATGCCCGACATCATTACCGCTCTGGCTGAGAGCGGAACATCGATGTCGATCCTGACGAAGGGCACGCTGCTTCGGCGTGACCTTGCCCTTTTGCGGGAGGCGAGCAAGGCAGTTCCCGTCGACCTTTCGATGTCGATCGCGATGTTCGACGATGAACTGCAGCATGCCGTCGAACCGGGGACGCCGACGACCGCGGCACGCCTGGCTACTGTGCGCGCTGCCGCCGACGCAGGCTTCAAAGTCTCGGTGTTCCTCATGCCGATTATGCCGTGGCTGACCGACACGAACGAGCAACTCGATGCCGCCCTTGCCGATATCGCCGAAGCGGGCGCGACGCGCGTCGTGTACGGAGCACTGCACCTGCGACCGGGTGCGCGGGAATGGTTCATGGAGTGGATCGATCGAGAGCAACCGAGCCTGGCCGACGGATATCGTCGCTTCTACGAGCGCTCTTCGTACGCACCGAACGGGTACCGTCGTGAGCTCGCGCGTCGGGTGCAGCCGCTGCTGCGACGCCACGGGCTTGCATCCCGAGAGGACGTGGATCAACCTGAGCAGCGCCGCCTCGCCGCGGCGAGAGCGGAAGCCCTGCCGACATCCTTCGATCTGACTCCGCAGCCGACGCTGTTCTGAAGGGCTATTCGTCGCGTGCTGGAGTCGCAAAGTCGCACAGGTTAGGCTCGCACAATGGCGCGAATCCTGGTTACCGGCCCTCTTGGCCACGGTCACATCAATCCAACGCTCGGCATCGCAAAAGAGCTCGTCGATCGTGGGCACGAGGTCGTATACGCGGCACCCGAGCCGTTCGAATCGGCTATCTCTGAAACCGGGGCGAAATATGTGCCTCTCCGATCGAAATGGTCGGAAATGGGAGAAGAAGCGGGCCCGCAGTTCCACGGGCGGGCCTTCGCCAGGGCTTCTGAGCTGGCGCTCGTTGAGACGAAGCACATGACAGAGCAGTTTGACGCTCTGCGAGCAGACGGACGGTTCCAGCGTCCCGATGTCATCGTTCACGACGGCCCGGTCGCGTGGTGGGGGCGGGTGCTGGGGCACGACTGGGAGGTGCCGACGGTCGAGACCTGGCCGAACTTCGTGAGCAACCGGCACTGGAACATGCAGAAGTACATCAAGGTCAATCCGCTGGATCCGGTGTTTTTGCGGTTCTTGTGGCGACTCAGAGGGTTTCTGCGGTCTCGTGGGATCTCGGGCGTGGCACGGTTCATGCAGGGAGACTCGGCCGCGGATCGGGTCGTGACGGTTCCCCGGGCCTTCCAGCCTTCGGGCCGCACGTTCGAGGCGGGGTTCACCTTCGTCGGTCCCGTGCTGACCGACCGTGCGCATCAGGGAACGTGGGAGCCGTCCGCGGCAGCAATGGGACGCCCGATTCTGCTCATCTCCCTCGGGACCGGCTATCACGACCGCCCTGACTTCTTCCGCATGGTGACGAGCTCGGCTGCCGGACGCGATTGGCACGTCGTGATGTCGATCGGCGACCGCGTCGACCCCGCTGTGCTCGAGCCGGTGCCGACGAACGTGGAGATCATGCCCTTCGTGCCCCAGCTTGCCGTGCTCGAGCACGCGTCGGCCTTCGTGACCCACGCCGGGATGGGCGGCACGGTCGAGGCGCTTAATGCCGGTGTTCCCATGGTTGCGGTGCCGCAGATGGCCGAGCAGCGGGCGAATGCCGACAGAATCGAGGAACTGGATCTTGGGGTGACGCTCGACCCGGGCAATCTCAATGCCGATGCTTTCTGGCAAGCTGTCGACTCCGTCGGGCACCGAGCGAAGTTCGCAGCACGCAGCGAGTGGATGCAGGCCGAAATCCAGCAGTCCGGGGGCGCGGCCGCAGCAGCCGATGCGATCGAAGCGGCCGCCCGGCGGGGGAGCGCGCGGCCCTGAGAAGACTGTTCTATGGCGCTGGTGCTGAACTGCTTGTTTTCCCCTGAGAACCTCGAAAAACCAAGCGGTTCAGTGCATTTCGGCAGTTTTCAAGCAGCTCCGAACGGATACCGCGGCTCACACCCTCAGAGCTCGAGCAGCGAACGGTCAGCCTCGTTCAGGCATTCCCCACCATTCGAGGTGACGGCCACGATGTCCTCGATCCGCACGCCCAGTTCGCCTTCGATGTAGATTCCCGGCTCGATGCTGAACGCCATACCCTCTTCGAGCACGGTCTCATCTCCCGCGACGAGGTACGGCGGCTCGTGCACATCGAGGCCGATGCCGTGGCCGGTGCGGTGAATGAAGTACTCACCGAACCCGGCCGATTCGATGACACCCCGCACGATGGCGTCGATCGAGGAGGCGGTCACACCCGGACGCACGGCGGCCAGACCCGCTCGATTCGCCTCCAGCACGATCGCATGGATCTCCTTCAGACGAGCGGATGCCGGCCCGAGGCTCCAGGTGCGCGTCATATCCGAGCAGTAGCCGTCGCGCGGGCCGCCGAAGTCGGTGAGCACGCCCATCCCGTCCTCGAGCACCGTATCGCCCGAATGGTGGTGCGGCATCGCCGCGTTCGCGCCCGCTGCGACGATGCTGAACGAGCCGGCGAGATCGTGACCGGTCGCTTCGAGGTGCGTGCGAAGATCCTGCTGCACCTCGAACTCTGTGCGGCCACGGAACTCGGTCGACGTCAGAAAGCGTCGATACGTCTCGTCGTCGGCGAGCGCTGCCGCCTTCAGCAGGGCCAGTTCTTCCGGCGACTTGCGCATCCGCAGCGGCACCAGGATGTCGTCTCCGGCCGTCCAGGAGATGTCGCGGTGCCGCATGAACTCGAGCGGGAATCGCATCGGTGTTCCCGCACCGACAGCGATGCGAGGCTTCGCGCCGAGCCCGAGACCGTCGAGCAATAGCTTGGCGGCGTCTTCACCATCCGACCACGTGATCAGTTCGATACCGGCTTCGGTGACGGGCACCATTGCGTCGGTTTCGAACCCCGGGGCGATCGCCTGCACCGTGCCGGTCGCGGTGATGCCGAGAGCGAGGAGCCGCTCACGGAGGGCGGGCTCGGCACCCGTGAGATATGCGAAGTCCGTCGACGGTGTCAGGATCATCGCGTCGGCGTCTGCGTCGGCGAGTGCCTCGACCACGTTCGCGATGCGTGCCTGGAACGGGCTGTCGGATGTTCTTTGCTCACTCACGGTGCTCTCCTTACTATGCGGCGATTTGCCTGTTCAATGCCTCTTCTACGCGACTCGCCCACTCTTCGGGTGCATCTGCCGCGGGTGCCTCGGGCAGCACGCCCTTGCCGTCCGGATGTGGAATCGCGGCCAGCAGCGCACGCGTGTACGGGTGCACGGGGTCGCCCCACACGAGGGATGTCGGGCCCGATTCCACGACCGCGCCCCGGTACATGACCATCACGCGGTCGGCCATGAGACGCACGACCGACAGGTCGTGGCTGATGAAGAGCATCCCGGCGCCCGCTTCGAGGCACAGCTGCCGCATCATGCCCGCGACCGATGCCTGGCTGGAGGCGTCCAGCGCGGAGATGGGCTCGTCAGCCACGATGAGGTCGGGCTTCGCCGCCAGTGCGCGAGCGATGGCGACGCGCTGCCGTTGGCCGCCGGAGAACTGGTGCGGGTATCGCGAGACCATGTCTGCTTGTAGTCCGACGGCTTCCAGCCATGTTCCCGGCTCGTCCGATTCGAGGCCACGGGCGCGCGCTGCGCGCACGCCGTCGAGGATCTGCTCGCCCACCCGCTTGCGCGGGTTGAGCGACGAGTTCGGATCTTGGAAGACCATCTGGACGGCCGTGAACTCGGGCCTGCGACGACGTAGACCGAGCGTGGGAACTTCGTCGCCGCGGAACCGCACCGTGCCGTCAGCTGGTCGATCCATACCGACGATCGCTCTCGCGGTCGATGACTTTCCGCAGCCGGACTCGCCGACCAGCGCGAGCACCTCGCCGGGTCGAATGGTCATCGATACGCCATCGACTGCGGTCAGGTTGCCGTAACGAACAACGAGATCGTCGACTTGCAGCAGCTCGCTCACAGAACATCACTCTCCTGGGCGTCGGGCATGGCTTCCAGCAGCTCACGCGTGTACGGGTGCTGGGGCGCCGTGAACATTTGCTGGCGCGTGCCCGACTCGACGATCTGCCCGTGCCGCATGACGGCGACGTCGTCGGCGATCGAGCTCATGACGCCGAGGTCGTGGGTCACCAGCAGCACTGCGAGGTCGCGCTCCTGCACGAGGTCGCGCAGCAGATGGAGGATGCCCGCCTGCACCGTGACGTCCAGTGCTGTCGTCGGTTCGTCGGCTAGCAGCACCTCTGGGTCGCAGGCGAGTGCCATGGCGATCGCGATGCGCTGCCGTTGCCCACCCGAGAACTGGTGGGGATAGCGGCGCAGAGCGTGTTCCGGGTCCGGCACTCTCACTCGCGTGAGGAGCTCGACCGCCCGTTCGCGTGCCTCCTTGCGCTTCAGCTTCATGTGATGCCGCACGTGGTCGGTCAGCTGCGAGCCGATCGTGATCTGTGGGTGCAGGCTTGCCGAAGGGTCCTGGAAGATCATCGCAACGCGCATCCCGCGGATCTTGCCCAGCGCCCGCTGCCCGAGGCCGATCAACTCGGTATCGCCGAGTCGTATCGAGCCCGTTGCTTCCGCCGATTGCGGCAGCAGACCCAGCACCGCCATCGCGGTTACGGTTTTGCCGGAGCCCGACTCACCGGCCAGACCTTGAATCTTGCCAGCTGTCAGATCGAGCGAAACACCACGAACAACCTTGCGGCGAGCGTGCTTAGGGCCGAGCTCGACGCCGAGGTCGTCGATGGACAGAACGGCGCTCATCGAGTGGCCTCCTGATCGTCGGTGCCGTCGACGCGCGTCGTGACGGGGTCCGCGGCGGAATCGTCGGAGCTGACGGCGGGGGCTGCTGCTCCGGCCCCCTGTCGCTCGGCGGACGAGAGCGGATCGAGCACGTCTCGCAGTGAATCGCCGACGAAGTTGAACGCCATGACGATCGTCAGGATCGCGAGGCCCGGGAAGACACCGAGCCACCAGGCGTCGATGTTCTGCATCGCCCCCGAGATCATGGAGCCCCATTCGGGTGTCGGCGGTTGCGCGCCGAGGCCGAGGAAGGACAGACCGGTCAGCAGCAGAATCGCCGTGCCGATCTCGAGCGACGCGAGCACGAGGACGGGACCCATGATGTTCGGCAGGATGTCGGTGCCGAGCGATCGCCACGAGGAGTAGCCCAGCATGCGGGATGCGATGACGTAGTTCTGCGATCGCAGGCCGAGCACGAGCGATCGAGTCACACGCGCGTAGATCGGCCAGGTAACGATAATGCCCGCGAGAACGGCATTGAACAGTGAGGGGCCGAGCGATGCGGCGATGACCATGGCCAGGATGACGGTCGGGAATGCCATGAACAGGTCGGTCAGCCTGCCGAGAATCTCGTCGACCCAGCCGCCGACATAGCCCCCGACAGCGCCGATGAGCGTGCCGAGCACCATGGCGCAGAGCACGAGCATCCCCGCCAGTGGGATCGTGACGCCGGCGCCGTGCAGCAGTCTGGACAGGACATCCCGCCCGAGCGCATCGGTGCCGAGCACTGCGGCTTCGCCGGGAGGCGTGAGCCGGGGGAGATCCTGCGCGAGCGGGTCATGCGGTGCGATCCAGGGCGCGAGGATCGCCGCGAGGAACCACGCGGCAGCGATCGTCAGGCCGATCACGGCCAGCGGGCTGCGCCAGGCGGCCGGAAGCCGGCGACGCGAACGGCGAGCGAGCTTCGCGTCCGCGGTGCGACCGACGGAAGTGGCGGCGTTCATCGGAGCCTCACTCTCGGGTCGAGCACTCCGTACAGGAGGTCGACGGTCAGGTTGATCACGACGTAGATGATGCCGACGACCAGGCCCACGCCCATAACCGCGGGAAGGTCGAGGTTGATCGCCGCGTAGTAGGCGTACGTGCCGAGCCCCGGCCAGGCGAAGATGGCCTCGACCAGCACGGTTCCCGACAGCAGCGCGCCGAACGCGATACCGAGCATCGTGAGGATCGGCAGAGACGCTCCACGAAGCAGATAGTTCAGCACGACTCTGCGCGTGGGCAGACCCTTGGCCTTGGCAGCGCGGATGTAGTCGGAGGACAGCACCTCGAGCACGGATGTGCGGATGAAGCGAGTCAGCAGTCCGATCGTGAAGAGCGAGAGCACGAGGACGGGGAGCACGAGATGAGCGGCCGCGTCGATGAAGCCGACGTGATCGCCGTCCAGTGCGAAGTCGACAAGGTAGAGGCCCGTGATCCTGGGCGGCGGATTCAGGGCCGGGGACAGCCTGCCGGAACCGGGTGCCCATCCCAGCTCCATGAAGAACAGCCGGTAGGTCATGATCGCGAGCCAGAACGTCGGGACGCTGAGCCCGATGAGTGAGAGTACACGCACGATCTGGTCGGAGAGCTTGCCGGCGCGGTAGGCGGCGATCGTGCCCATGACGAGGGCGACCGCAAGTGAGACGATCACCGCGGCAACGGCAACTTCGACGGTCGCGGGCAGCGCGATGGAGAGCTCTTCGAGCACCGGCCTGCTCGTCCTGATGGACGTGCCCAGGTCGCCCTGCAGCAGTGTCATGAGATACAGCCAGTAGCGTTCGGGCAGGGAACGGTCCATGCCGTAGCGCTCGCGATACGCCTCGACGGTTGCCGGGTTCTGAATTGCGCCTTCGCCGAGCGCTGCCGAGATGGGATCTCCCGGCACGATGGCGGTGAGGATGAACGTCACCAGGGTGACGCCGACGAGCAGGATGACCGAGGTGCCCAGCCGGCGAAGGAGGTAGCCCGGCAGCGCGGAACCGGTGCGGTTCCGCGCTGCCTGATTCGTGGACGTCATCGGGCTCAGCTCGCGGGGCTGAGCTCAGCGATATCGATCGTCCAGTTCGAGTTGTACGTCACACCGTCGACGCCCGACGAAGCGAAGCTGCGCGCCGGCACGAGGAGCGGGATGAAGGGACCCTCCTCCTGCAGCGCTGTCGCGAACTCGGTGAACGCCTGCTCGCGCTCGTCGAGATCCGTTGCCTGGCGGGCCTCCGAAACGAGGTCGGCGATCTCGGGTGCGGACTCTGCCGGCCATCCGGCGCGGATGCCGACGGTTTCGTTCGGGCCGAAGGGCAGGAACGATGACGAGTCGGCGAAGTCGGGGCCCCAGTACCACATGGCGAAGTCGGCGGTGCCGTCGACATACGGCTCGATCTCCGATGCGAACGGTGCCGGAGCGAGGTCGATCGAGATGCCGGCGGCCGAGAGCTGCGACTGCACTCGTTCGGCGAGCGTCGTGAAGTCGACGCCACCGATGGGCTGGTCGTTCGGGAACCGGAGGGTTACCGTTTCGCCGTCGTATCCGGACTCTTCGAGCGCTTCGGCGGCACGGTCGAGGTCCTGCTCGATGCCGTCTTCGAGCGCGCCGAGGAACATCGGCGGGATGACGCTGGTGGCCTGCGCGGCGCCGTCACCGGCCAGCTCGAGGAGCGCGTCGTAGTCGAGCGCGTAACGAACCGCTTCTGCGAACTTCGGGTTCGCCAGATCGCCGAAGACCTCAGAATCCTGGTTGGCGAACAGGAAGATGGTCTGCGCACCAGGGCCTGCCGTGATGTCGAAGTCGTCACCGAGTTCCGCAACCTGATCGCCCGAGAGATCGAGCGCAAGGTGCGAGTCGCCACCGCGAAGGTTCGTCAGCTGGGTCGCCGCTTCGCTCACGTTACGTACGACGACGCGCTCGAACTGCGCGGGCTGGTCGCCGTTGTACTCTTCGCTCGGCACGAGCACGACCTGCGACGTCAGGTCGAAGGACTCGAGCTGGTACGGGCCGGAGCCGACGGAGGTGCCGTTGAGGAACTCCTCTGCTGCGTCCGTGTCGTCGGTCGTGCCGCCGTTGTCGATCACGACCTCCGAATTCAGGATGCCGAGTGCGGGGTTCGTCACGATCGCCGGCAGCTGCAGGAAGGGCGTCTCTGTCGTCATGCGCACGGTCATGTCGTCGATGCGCTCGATGTCGATGTCGACGACGAGGTGGTTGGCCTTCGACGCCTCCATGCCCTTGAGTCGCTCGAACGTGAACATCACGTCGTCGGCGTCGACCGGTGTGCCGTCGGAGAACGTGCGTCCTTCCTCTATCGAGAACGTGAACTCTGTTGCGTCATCGTTCACTTCCATCGTGGCGAGGCCAGGAACGGGCTCGGTCTCGTCGTCGCCCTCGAAGGTGAGGAGCGTCTCGTAGATGGGGTGCAGGACCGTCGAGCCGGTCGGTACGTAGTTTCGGCCGGGGTCGCCGGTCTCGAGCGAGAACGCGGTGTCGATGACGAGGGTTCCTCCGCCCTCGCCTTCGTTGTTGGGCTGGTCACCGGAGTTCCCGCCGGAGCAGGCGGTCAGCGCCAGCGCCCCGACGAGGCCGAGCACCATCGCGCTGCGAATTTTTGGGCTTGCCATGGGGTGTTCCTACTTTCAATCTGAAGTGTTCGTGCTTGGGATCTCGACGCGTTGGCGTCTATCTCGTCTCGGTGAGCACGGTCGCGGGATCACCGGACCTGCGTTGCGTGGTGAATGCTCTGGACGACCGATCCCTTGGAGGCAGGGGTGAAGCCTTCGGCGAGGAATCGGTTGATCTCATCGGTTGACGACCGACGCCACGGGTTCGCGACCCAGCGGTCGTAATCGGCCGGCGACTCCCACAGTGCGGTGACCAGCAGGCGATCGTCGTTGTCCGCATCCGGATACAGCTCCGTGGACAGGCAGCCGGCCTCCGCAACGGCCCTCTCGAGCGCTCTCGACTCCTTGTACCAGGAGATCAGCGCGTCGCGCTGCCCCGGCTTCACATCGAGATGCAAGAAGGTTCTGATCATGCTGCGGTCTCCATCGTCGCGAATTTCTGTATAGCCAAAGCTATACGCTTGCATAACGATAGTCGAGAGTTTCGCTCGAGTGTGATGAAAGTGTTATCTGGGCGAAATTGTGAAGCACCACAAGGAGGGCCGTAGCTGCGGCGACGTGTGGTTATCATGACCCTTAACGATCGAGCGGATGCTCCTGCACGGTCAGGATGCGCGGGGCAGCCCCGAAAGTTCGCAAGATTCGCCAGCTCGAAGACGAAGATGGAAGAAGACGGAATGACCCCTGATGTAGCCGACGAAGGCGGTCGCCCAGACGAAGACTGGGTGCTCAACAACATCGGGGCGCGCATCCGTGAATTGCGGAAGAGCCGCGGCATGACGCTCGCGGATCTCGCCGAACAGGGCGGTTACAGCGAGGGCTACATCTCGGCGGTGGAAACCAGCGCGACGGTTCCGAGCCTGAGTGCGCTCAGTACGCTTTCGGCCGTCTTGCGCGTCGACGTTTCAGAGTTCTTTCCGCGGGAGGTGAAGTCGGAAGTCACGGTGCACCGCGCCGGGGCTCCCAATCATTTGCGACTGGCGGAATCGAGCACGGAGTCGTACTCGCTGCTTTCCTCGCGACTCGATAATCCCTCCTACACGGCCCTGCGGCACGAGTTCACGGCGATGGACACGAGCGCGACGTACCGGTATCTCGGCGAGCGCTTCTGCCTCGTGCTGGAGGGCGATGTGACGATGTCCTTCGAATCCGAAAGCTTCAACCTGCGCCCGGGAGACTCCCTGCACTATTCGTCCCACCCCGAGCACATTCTGACGATCGACCCCGGTGTCGAACGGGTCGAACTGCTCTGGATCGTTACCCCGGCACTCGTGAGGTGATCGCGTTGGAACAGGAATCACTCGTACCCCGCATCGGCAAGGCGATCAGAACGCGCCGCAAGGATGCTCGGCTGACCCTCACGCAGGTTGCGCAGCGGGCCGAGATCTCGGTGTCGCACTTATCGAACATCGAAAACGGATTGTCCATCGCATCGCTGCCGCTGCTGGCGAAGGTTGCGGCGGCCCTCAACATCAGCCTCGCGGAACTGACGCGGGACGAGGATCGATTGGTCGCCCGGGCCGCGACGCTGCCGAGCGTTGCCGACGGCTGGCGTGAACTCTCGCACTCCGCGCTCGAGACCGACATCATGGCCGGCAGCTTCGCCAAGGACTCGACGCTGGTGTTTCCGTTGCCGCTCGCCGGCCGCGACTGCTTCGTGACGCTGTTGCGCGGTTCGGCGATCGTCACCGTCGACGATGTTCAGCACGCGCTGGATCGGGGCGATGCGATCGACGCGCGCAGTGCGGTCGACGTCACGCTGCTCATTACGGAAGACGCGCAGATCGTCTGCTCGACGTCGCCCAGCTCCCGCCACTGAGCTCCTCGGAGCAGGCGGACGGAAACACGGCGCTTCGCGAGCTGAACCGCTTGGCTTCTCCTGAGAAGCTCGAATAGCCAAGCAGTTCAGCGCACTTCTTCAGTTTTCAAGCAGTTCGGAGCGGGCACGTCGGGGCCTACGCGAAGACGCGATCCAGCCAGTCTTTCCAGGCTTGTTCTGTACGCTCGCGATCGACGTCCTCGTAGATGTAGTGACCGATTGCGATCGGCATCCCCATGACGGAGTTGTCGTGGAATCGATAAAGCCCGTTGGCGGTACGGAGCCCGATGAAATTGAAGCCGGGCTGAATGTAGTCGACGACGCCGTCGAGCTTCGGCAATCCATCCGGATGCAGGGTTAAGTGCTGCCCGATCTCGACGGGGCCGTCGACGCCGAGAGCTCGTTCGAGACTTGCCCATGCGCCCTCGGTCGCAGAAGTCGGAGGCCCCTCCGCGACCACGAACGCAGCTGGCCGGTCGGCGAAGTGGGCGCAGTACTGGGCAAGCGTGTGTAAATACATGTCCCACCCGTAACCGGTGAGCTCGCCGTAGTCGAAGTCGGCGTCCCAGTCATCTCCGAGGTAGCCGCTGTGCACGAATCGAAGGGTGGTGGTGCCGCCATCGTGCGCTTCGATGAGGTATTCGAACGCGTGGAATGCGGCATTCTCCGCTTCGGGGGTGCGCACCGCGAGCCGCGCCGGCTCGTCGCTCTCGACCTGCATGCCTTCCTGCGAAGCGTACGGGTCGGGAGACCATGCAGCTTGGCCCTCCGGCGTGGCGATTGCGCGCCACACCTGTTCGAGAGTCGCCTCGAGGGCGACGACTTTCTCGATCTCGAATTTCTTGGACATGACGGATGCTCCTCATCGTTCGGTGGTCGGAAGTTCTGGT
>DXDC01000279.1 GCA_019115685.1 Candidatus Agrococcus pullicola | reverse complement strand
GATGTCATCGCATACGTGCGGCAATTGACCGCGCAGAAACGGGCACGCGCCGACCATGAAGACACACTGCCGCTGGCGGAACTCGATCGTTTGCCGGTTGACTCCCCCGCACCCTCGCGAGAAGAGCGCATCGATACGCAACTCGAGGTCTACACGAGCGAAATCGAAGGGCACGTGATCGACTCGTACCGACCGCTGCTGGAGGAACTCGGTGTCACGGATGCGAACCGGCTCATCGATCTCCGCAACGGGTCAGAGGTGATCGTGGCGGGCATCCGTGTTGCAACGCAAACGCCGCCGATGCGCAGCGGAAAGCGTGTCGTCTTCATCAGCCTCGACGACGGACGCGGCATCGCCGACTGCACGTTCTTCGACGACGCTCAGGAGCAAGCGGGCCCGCTGCTGTTCGGCACCAGACTCATGGTCGTCAGAGGGCGCACCAGGCGCACCGGCGAACGCGGCATTTCAGTGCTCGCCGAAGACGCTCGCGATCTGAAGCAGCTCTGGCTGCAGTGGCAAGCGTCCCGGCGAGATGCCGAGCCCGCTGCATAAGAGGATTCTGGGAGCAAGAATGCCCTTTAGGAGGCTCCCAAAGGGCATTCTTTCGACTATTTAGGGCGAACAACGCTAGCGCTCGAGGAAGACCCCGTCGAAGAACGCAGCGATCTCATCAGTGGCATCCAGCGGCAGCACCTGCGAGACGTAGTGGTCGGGCCGCACGATGACGACGGCACCGTCGCGGGAGATACCGCGCTCGGCGAAGATGTCGTGACCGAGGCCGCTGGCGAAGACCTTGTCCCAGCGGTTGACCTTCCAGGGGCCGACCTCCGGCCAGAAGACGCCGGGCACGTCGGCGAACTCCACCTGCGTGTAGTCGGTCTGGTAGATCACCTTTGAGTCGAACCACGCGTCATCGTCGCCGCCGGCGGGCGTGTACTTCACGACCGGAGAGGCCGGGTCACTGCCGAGCCACTCGCCGAGGCGCTGCGTCGGCGAGTCCTCACCCGGTGCGGCCGAATCGGCGAAGACGTAGATGCGCCAACGCCCGTCGGCCTCGTGCAGGTGCCCGAGGTGCACAGGGTTGTTGTCGCCGCGCTTGATCGTCTTCGCCGACTTGAAGCGCTTGCCGACCGGGAATCCGGTCGCGAGCTCCTGATGCGAATCATCTCCGGTCAGCATCGATGCCTTGTACTGGGTCATGAAGCCGGCGGGGAACTCGAAGGTGTCCTCGTAGAAGCGCTCGAGGGCATCCGGGCTCTCGAACTCCTCCGGCTTCTTCGCCATCATCGACGACCACTGCCTGTCGAAGTCGATGAGGTTCTGCGCGATCTCGTGCCGCTCACCCGAATAGGTGTGCAGCAGGGATGCGGGGCTGCGGCCCTCGAGGACGAAGCCGAGCTTCCAGGCGATGTTCCAGCCGTCCTGCATCGACACGTTCATACCCTGCCCAGCCTTCGCCGAGTGCGTGTGGCAGGCGTCGCCCGTGACGAACACGCGCGGCGTGCGCGACTCGTCGTCGACGTCGTCGAACTTGTCGGTCACGCGATGCCCGACTTCGTAAACGCTGTTCCAGGCGACGTGCTTCACATCGAGCGTGTACGGCGAGAGGATCTCGTTCGCCCGCCGGATCACCTCTTCAAGTGGCGTGTTCCGCACTGCGTGGTTGTCATCGACCGGCACCTCGCCAAGGTCGACGTAGATGCGGGCGAGGTGCCCGCCCTCGCGCGGAATGTGCAGAATCGAGCCGCTCTTCGAGTGGATCGTCGCCTTCAGCCGCCAGTCGGGAAAGTCGGTCTTCACGATGACATCCATCACGCCCCACGCGTGGTTCGCAGCATCGCCTTCGAGCTTGCGGCCGATCGACTTGCGGACCCTGCTCGACGCGCCGTCGCAGCCGATGACGTACTTCGCACGCACCGTGCGCTCGGTGCCGGCCTGTTCACCGGCCGTTCCGACCAGCTTGACCTCGACCGGATACTCTCCGTCATCGTGCACGGTGAGGGTCTGGAACTCCCAGCCGTAGTCGGGTTCTATACGACCCGGGCCCCGCAGCGCAGCCTCTGCGAAGTAGTCGAGCACACGCGCCTGGTTGACGATCAGGTGCGGGAACTCGCTGATCTTGCCGCCCTCGTCATCCAGTGTGCGGCCCGTGCGGATGATGGCGTCGCGGTTGCCCGGGTCGGGGTTCCATACGGCCATCTCGGTGATGCGGTAAGCCTCGGCGATGATGCGCTCGGCGAATCCGAACGCCTGGAATGTCTCGACCGATCGCGCCTGAATGCCGTCTGCCTGTCCGAGTTCGAGGCGTCCGCCTCGGCGTTCGATCATGCGCACGTTGACGTCGGGGAACTGCGAGAGTTGCGCTGCCGCGATCATGCCCGCGGGGCCGCTGCCGACGATGAGCACGTCCATCTCGTCCGGGAGTTCGGCCGCCCGATCGATGCCGTGGCCGGCTGCCTCCTTCACTCGGGGCTCGCCCGAGACATAGCCTTCGTGGTGGAACTGCATGGTGTTGCCCTTCGACTCCGCTGTCGTGAATCCTTGGAACGTGATCCAGTCATGTTCTATAATGGAACACGCTGTTCTAATATCGTATATCATCGTATTGCACGCCCACGGCGAGCGCAACTGCACGGTGCAATTGAGCAAAGGAGCGCCCTGTGAACGCAGCCCCCGCATCTCAAACCCTGTCCCGCGGGCTCAGCATCCTCGAACAGCTCAGCGAACACTCACCTCTTTCGATTGACGAGATCGCCGCTGGGCTGAACGTGCACCGCTCGGTCGCCTACCGTCTCGTGCGAACGCTCGAGCACCACCGCCTGGTCATTCGCGACGCAGCAGGGCTCTGTGTGCTCGGGCCGCAGATGACGGTGCTGGCGGCCGGCGTCAACCGCGATCTGCAGTCGGTTGCGGCAGCCGAGGTCAACGCGCTGGCCCACGAGCTCGAGCTCACCTGCTTTTTCGGCATGCTCGACGGCGACGACTTCGTCACACTCGTCAGCGCCGCACCGCGCATCGCAGGGGCCACGCTGGCGCAGCGCCCCGGATCCCGGCATCCCATCACGGTCGGCGCGCCCAGCAAGGCCGTGCTCGCAGGCATGCCCGATGCCGCCTGGCCAGTGGATGTGGAAGATGCGCTGCTCTCCGACGTGCAGCTGGCGAGAGAGCGCGGATGGGCAGAGAGCCACGACGAGGTCATCCCGACCGTCACGTCACTCGCGGTCTCGCTACCCGTCGTCGGCGGAGTCCGGTCGGCGTTGGCCGTGCTCGCGATGCAAGCCCTTCCGCGACCGGAGGAGATCGCTCAGCGGTTGCACGACTCTTCGCATCGCATCGCTTCCCAGCTCGGCGCAGGCCACTGACGAGGCACTCAGGATGCCCGCGCGTCTTCGAGCCAACCGAGCTTCCTCGACACATCGGCGGCAGCGTTCTTCGTGAGTTCCGTGAGCTCGCCTTCCCGGTCGGGCGTCAGCCGGAAACTCGGGCCCGCGACCGAGAGCGCTGCGAGTGCGTCGCCTGATGCATCGAAAACGGGTGCGGCGACCGCCGTCAGACCCGGTTCGAGCTCCTCGCGCTGCCACGCGTAACCCTGCTGCCGAATCAGCTCCAGCTGCGCGCGCAGCAGCTTCGGGTCGGTGACCGTGCGTTCGGTCGCCGATGAGAGCTCCGCCCGCAGCATTCCGTTCGCCCGAGCAGGGCTCATGTGCGCCAGGAACACCTTGCCGTTGGCGGTGTTGTGCAGCTGCGTGTGGCTGCCGAGCCAGCTGACGCCGAGCACGCTGTCGGAGAGGTTCACCTCTTCGATGTTCACGACCTCGTTGCCCTCGATGACCGAGACATTCACGGTCTCGCCCGTCATCCGACTCAATCGCTCGGCGACGGGCCTGGCGACCGCGACTACATCCGACTGATCGCGTGCGGAACGCGCGAGCCGCACGATGCCGGCGCCCAGACCGTATCGCCCTCCGTCGGACTCCTGCTCGACGATCCCGCGCCGTTCAAGCGTCGCGAGGAGGCGGGAAACGCTCGATTTATGGACGTCGAGCCGACGAGCCAGATCGGAGACGCTCGAGGCGCCGGAGCGCGCGAGGATCTCCAGCACGGTGATTGCGCGATCAACCGACTGCACAAGCCCTGTATCCCGAGACATGGTGCCCTACCTTACTCGGCCACGAGCGCTTCCGCCCAGATCTCGGTCGCTGCGTCGTCGAGCCAGGCTGCGAAGTGCTCGGCGAACGATGACCGCACCAGCAGCAGAAAGTCGTCTACGGCTCGTCTCACGATGATCACGCCTAC
>DXDC01000278.1 GCA_019115685.1 Candidatus Agrococcus pullicola | reverse complement strand
ATTCCGCTGGTTCCGTTCGAGCAACCTCTCGGCGGACTTGTGGACGTCTTCCTCAATTACTGGCTGCTTTTTCTCCCGCTCCTACTACCGTTCACGGCCTCAATCCTGCACCTCGCCGTCACCGCTGGCATATTCTTCGCCCGGACGTACCCACTCATCACTGCTCGTTCGTCCACTCGCTGGCCAGATAGAGACACTCTCCCTGGAGTGCTGGCTAGACGCTCTATCGCGTTGATCCTTGCACTCACAGTCGTACAGGCTGTGTTCGAACCCGACTATGGTTCGTCGCTCCGACACCTCACCCCGCTCATGCCCCTCGCCATCGTGCTCCTTCAGGCGATGCGGTCTGGGAGCATGCGCCGCGGTCAAGCTGTTCCCTGGAGCTGGACAGGCGCGCCCCGGCCATCAATAGCCCCAAAGTTCAGAATGCGGGGCGGGTAGTTCGTCAATGGTTCGGCGTGAGCGCGCGCAGGCACTTGCATCGAAAGGGTCCAGTAGAGTTCCGCATAGCGGTGTAACGCTCGACGGCTGACCTCTTTCCTGACGTAGACGCGGCCGCCGTGTGGTCCTTCGAGAAACCTCCTACAGCCTCGCGAACGGAAACACACGATGACCGCTCCTCACTTTTTCGACTCTTCGCAGTTGAGCGTGTAGCGGTGGTGGCATCCGGAATCATTTCGCGACGAACATTCACTTCGCGGACAACCCGACTTGGTAAGCTCTTATGAGTCGGTTAAGGAGTCGGGGACGAAGTACTCCCGAGATAGCTTGGGATTGGGCGTGATGGAAAAAAAGCGCATCCTTCATGTAACGCAGGTGTACGCCGGCGGGATCAGCCGTGCAATTACCTCGTTGGTTGACCTCATGCCAGACGCTGAGCACCACTTACTCTGGGCAGGTAACGAGCAGCCAGATGCGTCAATACCATACGCAAGTGTCCACGCGATGCCACAGTCACCGAGAGCGATACTCTCCGCGATCAGGCGAGTACGCAGAGTCGTGGCCGAAGTACGACCAAACGTGGTTCACGCCCATTCCAGCTTCGGCGGCGTGTACACCCGTCTCGCAAACCTCGACGTGCCGGTGTTTTATGAGCCGCACTGCTACAAGTTCGACGACGGCCAACAACCGGCGCCAATGCGTACAGCGTTTCGATTGGCAGAGAAAGCGTTAGCGCGACGATCGGCGCGCACGATCGTGCTTTCCCCGCACGAGGAACGTCTCGCCCGCTCCCTCGACTCACGAGCGTACACGCACTTCCTTCCGAACGTCGCGACCATCCGCCCGTCGGCCTCATTCCCTGCGACCGCCTTCGCCACAGCGCGCAATGTCTTCATGATCGGACGGTTAACAAACCAGAAGGATCCCGACTATTTCGCGCAGGTTGCCGAGGCCACCCACCGACTCGCGAGTGACGTCACTTTCCGATGGATCGGCGACGTCGATGGAGAAGATGACGGACGCGGCGAATCGCTCCGAGAACGACTTACGGATGCTGGGGTAGACGTGCTCGGGTGGCTGACAGGTGATGACCTCGCCGCTGAGATGTCACGACCGGCGCTCTATTTCCATTCGGCGCACTACGAAGGCTTTCCCCTCAGCCTCCTCGATGCGGCCATCTTCGAGCACCCACTTGCCGTGCGAGGGATCCCCACGTTCGACGGCATGGGAATCCCCGAGGCCACCGAGCCGATGGAAGCCGCGCAGCTCATTGTTGAGATCCTCGACGATGGGCCGCGTAGACGCCTCGCGATCGCCGCCGCTCACCGCCTGAACCAGACAATGAGCCACGAAGCACAGCGCGACTCATTGCGTACCCTCTACGCCTCCGCCTGACCTGAAGCAGAGACAGTCATCGACGCTGCAGGTCCGCAATCGCTCGCGCCAACTGCGGCGCGGCGCCGGACCAGCGGCAACGCGGCGAGAACGTCCGTGCCTTGCTAGCGAGCTCCTCCCGGAGGGACGGGTCGTTCGCGACGCGTCCTACGGCCAGCGCCAGTTCCCTGGGATCATCGGCGTCTACGAGGAGCCCGTAACCCTCCCGGAGCATCTCAACCTGGGCAGGGATATCGGTGGCGATGACCGGGACGCCTGCTGCCGCCGACTCAAGCATTTTGAAGGGCGTCGTCACCTTCGCCATTGAGCCGGTGTTCGACTTGGGACAGAGAGTTACGAGGGCGCCCGCCACGTAGCGCGCAAGCTCGGCTTGCGGTTTCGGCCCGAGCCAGGTCAACGTCGCGCCCTCAGCGTTACTCACCGCTTCTGCCTTGGCGCCGTCACCGATCACAAGCAATTTTAGTCCCGCCGGCCACGCGCCGGAACGATGGCTCGCGAGCATATAGTCAACTCCCTGCCAGGGAGCCAAACCACCGAAGAAGAGGACATAGGGTTCGTCTACCTCGACTGGTTCCGCATCGAAGAAAACGTCTGACACGCCGCTCGGCATCACTTCGATCGGCACACGCGATACCCGTGAGCGTTCTTGCGAGACCCAATCTGCGAGGCCCTCGTTTACGCAAAGTACGGACGAGCCGAGCTCGAG
>DXDC01000277.1 GCA_019115685.1 Candidatus Agrococcus pullicola | reverse complement strand
GGATGATCGCGAACGCGAGGGCGAGGCCGACGATGACGACGAGGACGACGGTGGCGATGTTGACGGACTCCTCCCTCCCGAGACCCAGGCCGACTCAGCGACCGACGCTACGGAATCCGAGGAGTTCGTCGCCCGGTAGCCGTTGCGCTCCTACCCGTCGCTGCTGGAACCCGAAGGTGCGAAAAACTTCGAAGCGTGACGGTCATTCTTCGAAGTTTTTTGCACCCAATGGTCGGTCTTCGCGGATGCCCGTGCACCGACAATCGCGTTTCGCTGCTGAACCGCCGCTCTGGATCCGGCGCCGAGCCGCCGTACTTCAGTGGATGCCCCGCACGATAGAATCGTGGGGTGCCGAAACCCATCGACAATCTTCACAAGATCAGACCAGCGATCACGTTCTACCGGGTAATGGCCTACGTCGCAGGCATCGGCCTGCTGCTGCTCGTAACCGAGATGGTGCTGAAGTACTCTGCGCTGCACGTGGAGTTGTTCGCCGGTGGCGACGGCGGCCTCCTCTACTTCGCGCCCGTCGTCGCCGAGCCGCAGTGCCAGTGGTACTCGCTGTTCTTCCCCGGCGGCATGGGATGCGAGATGCACTCGACCGGCACGGGCTTCAACATCTCGCTCTTCATTCTGATCGCCCACGGCTGGCTCTACGTCGTGTACGTCTTCGCGTGCTTCCGGCTCTGGCAGATGATGCGTTGGAAGGCACTGCGCCTGCTGTGGATGCTGCTGGGGGGAGTCGTGCCGTTCCTGTCGTTCTTCGTGGAGGCGCACATCCATAAGATTGCGATCAGGGAGTACGAGGAACTCGCATCGAAGCGACAGGCTCGTGAAGAGCGCCGAAAGGCAGCAGACGCCGCGAAAGCCACTGCGGGAGAGGATGCATAGTGTCAGACACAGCTCAGCGACCGGTGCTGGTCGTCGACTTCGGAGCCCAGTACGCGCAACTGATCGCGCGACGGGTACGCGAGGCGTCGGTGTACTCGGAAATCGTGCCGCACTCGATCACTGCTGCGGAGATTCGCGAGAAGAACCCGGTCGCGATCGTGCTCTCGGGCGGACCCTCGAGCGTGTACGCCGAGGGCGCCCCGAGTCTTGACCCGGGCATCCTCGAGCTCGGCATCCCGACCCTGGGCATCTGTTATGGCTTCCAGGTGATGGCGAAGCAGCTCGGCGGCGAGGTCGCGAAGACCGGAAACCGCGAGTACGGCTCCACGAACGCGTCCGTTTCCGAGCCGGGCACGCTGCTCGCCGGTCTGCCGGTCGAGCAGATCACCTGGATGAGCCACGGCGACTCGGTCGCGAGGGCGCCAGAGGGCTTTACGGTGCTCGCGTCCACGACCGACACACCCGTCGCCGCCTTTGAGGACACGCAGCGCCGATTCGCAGGCGTGCAGTGGCACCCAGAGGTGAAGCACTCGCAGTTCGGGCAGCGCGTGATCGAGCGGTTCCTGCACGACGTCGCCGGGCTGCCGGGGGACTGGACCAACGCGAGCGTCATCGACGAGCAGGTGGCGCGCATCCGCGACCAGGTCGGCACCGGCCGTGCGATCTGCGCGCTCTCGGGCGGCGTCGACTCGGCGGTCGCAGCCGCGCTCGTGCAGCGCGCGATCGGCGAGCAACTCACCTGCGTGTTCGTCGACCACGGCCTGCTGCGCAAGGGTGAGCGCGAGCAGGTCGAGCAGGACTTCGTCGCCTCAACGGGCGTTCGCCTCGTGACGGTGGATGCGCGCGAGCGGTTCCTGACGGCGCTCGCGGGCGTCTCCGACCCGGAGGAGAAGCGCAAGATCATCGGTCGCGAGTTCATCCGCGTGTTCGAGCGGGCGCAGACCGACCTCATCGCAGAGAACCCGGATGACCCGGTGCGCTACCTTGTGCAGGGGACGCTGTACCCGGACGTCGTGGAGTCGGGCGGCGGGTCGGGCACAGCGAACATCAAGAGCCACCACAACGTGGGCGGGCTGCCCGAGGACATCGAATTCGAGCTCGTCGAACCGCTGCGGGCGCTGTTCAAGGACGAGGTGCGGGCGATCGGGCGTGAGCTCGGCATGCCCGACGAGATCGTCTCCCGCCAGCCGTTCCCGGGGCCGGGGCTCGGCATCCGCATCATCGGCGAGGTCACCTGGGAGCGGCTCGAGCTGCTGCGCAAGGCGGACGCGATCGCCCGTGCGGAGCTCACCGCAGCCGGGTTGGATTCGGAGATCTGGCAGTGCCCGGTCGTGCTGTTGGCGGATGTCCGTTCGGTCGGCGTGCAGGGGGATGGGCGCACGTACGGGCACCCGGTCGTGCTGCGGCCGGTCTCGAGCGAGGATGCCATGACCGCGGACTGGACGCGGCTGCCGTACGATGTGCTCGGGCGCATTTCGAATCGCATCACGAACGAGGTCGAGGACGTCAATCGCGTTGTGCTCGACGTGACCTCGAAGCCCCCCGGGACTATCGAGTGGGAATAGAAAAAGGGCCTTCGGGCCCTTTTTCTATTCCCACGAGCAATCAATACTGTGTGGCGATCGGCTGCGTGAGCGGCCGGGCGGGAGTAGCCGGGAACTAGAAGAGGGAGGG
>DXDC01000276.1 GCA_019115685.1 Candidatus Agrococcus pullicola | reverse complement strand
AGCTTCGTGACCCTTGCCATCCGCGGTGCGCATAGTCGCTTTCGGAATCATGCCCGCGACCGCGCTGATCCATCGCTCCGGGCAGACCAGATCATTCTCTCCGCGAATCACGAGAGTCGACTGCGTGATGTGTGGAGCGACGTCTTCGATGCGGTGTTCCATCATGGTCCTGAACTTCTTCATAAACCAGCGGGGGCCGGCCTTGAGGTACATCCGCATCCCGACGATGGCGACGATAGGCGGATCCTGCGCGAGATCGGCCAGTAATCGGACTGCCTGTCTCATGAACGTCCGCTCAGCGCTGTTCACCGTCGGCGCGATGAGCACGACGCGATTCACGAGATCGGGACGTTGCACTGCGAGTTCGGCCACGACCTGCGTGCCCATCGAATGGCCCAGTGCGATGATGCGTCGAGCAGCGTGCTCGTCGAGAGCCCGACCGAGAAGCCCTGCCATACCCTCGATCGGCAGGGAAACCTCCGGTTCGGGCGAATCCCCGAACCCGGGCAGATCGACGGCGATAACGCGCATCCGCTTGCGAAGTTCGTCCCGCAGGAGGCCGAAGTACTGCTGTCCCATGCCGATGCCGTGCACCATCACGATCGTAGGCGCTGTGTCCGGCAATCCCTCATCGTGCCATTCGCGCAGATCGATCCTGTGGTCGCTCTCTCGATACTTGCGTTCGTCGCCCGATCGCCCGGCGTTCGAGGCACGCCAGGCACGTCCTCCCGGCCTGTTCCCCATAGTTCCCACCATAAGATACGAGCCCGGCTCGCTTCCATCGAGAATCCGTCCCCGGCACTGCATTCAGGAGCCAGCGTCGAAATCCGCCGCTGAATCGCCCGGCCTGTGCCTGCTCCGTCGCACAATGACACAATGGAGGCATGACGGAGATCGCACAGAAAGACGCGCCACGAGCAACGGAGAACCGATCCACAGTTCCTCAGCACTCGGCGTTCACCACCTACATTCAAAAGCACTGGGCAGACCGGGAGGAAACCCTCGCTGAGCCAAGAGCGAGCGCAGCGTACGCTGCGCAACGGCGCGCCCGCGTCTCCGAGCAATTCACGGGTCGGTCACTCGTGATCGCCGCGGGTCAGGCGAAGGTTCGCTCGAATGACACCGACTACGCGTTTCGCGCGCATACGAACTTCAGCTACCTGACCGGATGGGGATCCGACTCGGTTCCCGGATCCGTGCTCGTTCTCTCGCCGAAGGAGGACAGCCACGAAGCGGTGCTGTTCTTCCGTGAGCGCGCAACGCGCACGGAAAAAGAGTTCTACGCGAATCCCGAAATAGGAGAGTTCTGGACGGGTCCACGGCCCTCGCTCGAGCACGTAGGAACCGATCTCGGCATCACTGTTCAGCCGCTGAACGCGCTGGAAGCGGCACTGCAGCAGCTGGAAGGCGACGTCCTGGTTGTCGGTGAGGACGACTCAGCCGTCACCGGTGCGCTTTCCGGGCGCGTCGACGAAGACGGCAGCGCCGAACTCGCCCGTGCGCTCAGCGAGATGCGCCTCGTGAAGGACGCCTACGAGGTCGACGAGATCACCGCGGCCGTCGAAGCCACGAAACTCGGATTCGACGACATGGTCACGGAGCTCGACACGGCAACACGCCACGCTCGCGGCGAGCGTGTGCTCGAGGGCACGTTCTTCCGGCGCGCACGCATGGAGGGCAATGAAATCGGCTACAGCACCATCGTCGGCGCCGGCTCGAACGCCTGCTACCTGCACTGGGTGCGCAATGACGGTGCTGTCAAGCAGGGCGACCTGGTTCTCATCGATGCCGGTGTCGAGGTCGACAGCCTCTACACCGCCGACATCACGCGTACGCTGCCGGTGTCCGGTCGTTTCTCACCGACGCAGCGGATGATCTACGAGGCCGTCCTCGAGGCAGCCGACTACGCGTTGTCCATCGTCCGCCCCGGCATCGTCTTCCGGGATGTGCACGCAGCGGCGATGGAGGTCATTGCGAAAAAGACCGCCGAGTGGGGGCTCCTCCCGGTGTCCGCGGAGGCGTCGCTTGAGCCGAGCGGCCACTACCACCGCCGCTACATGGTGCACGGCACGAGCCACCATCTCGGCCTCGATGTCCACGACTGCGCCCAAGCCCGACGCGACATGTACATGGATGGCGAAGTCGCCGAGGGCATGGTCTTCACAATCGAGCCGGGACTCTACTTCCAGGCGGACGACCTGACGGTGCCGGAGGAGTTCCGCGGCATAGGCGTGCGGATAGAGGACGACATCCTCGTCACGGCGGACGGCGCGGTCAATCTGTCGGCGCACATCCCCCGCACCGTTGAAGAGGTAGAGAGCTGGGTGCAGGCTCAGCGCTGATTCGACGCCCGGAATCGCTCGCCAGACGGTTTTTATGGGTCCAGACGTCGTCTCGACCCATAAAAACCGTCTGGGCCAGGCGTCATAACCGCGATTGTCAGTCCTGCGAGCGCGAACTGTCTGCGAGCGGATTCTGCACTCGCTCCGATGAGCCGGCACGTTCATCGCCTGCGGGGGCCGAGCCTTCGGCCGGGCGATCCTCGTTCGAGGGCAGGTCCTCTTTCGTCGAGGCACTCTCACTCGCGGTTGCCTCTTCCGCGGCAGCACGTCGAACACCGGGACCGAGCTTGTGCATGACGGCAGCGGCGACCTCTTGAGGTGCGACCAGGTCGAAGGTCGTCGGTATTATCTGCTGCACGCTCTGGTACTGCCTGTTCTTCTTCGTGAACGAATGCGTGACGATCGAGAGCAGCATGCCGAACGCGACGCCAAGGATCGGCATAGCAAGCACCATCATGCCGGCCTCGGGCACCAGCAACCAGAAGACGATTCCCAGGAACAAGCCGAATGTCAGCCCTCTCATGGCGCCGGCCATGGCGACCTTGCGCCACGTCAATCGCCCCATGACGCGCTCCACGACTCGGACGTCGCTCCCGACCAGTGCGATGCCGGATACGTCGATCTCCGCTTCGGCCAGACTATTGATGGCCTGCTGCGCCGTTTCGTAGCTGCGGTACGTGGCAACCGTCACCCCTTCCGGGAGGCGACTCTGCGCCTGGCGTGCTGAGAACATCGTCATGACTCCATCGTCCCACGAACATCCCCGCACCGGAGACGTGTTCGCACGGGGTGAACGGTACATTGGAACCCATGAGTGGATCGAAAGCCTTTGTGGCGCGATTGCACGGTGTTCCGGTCTTCGATCCGGCAGGCGACAAGGCGGGGAAGGTCCGCGACGTCGTGCTCGTGAATCGAAGCAGCGACTCTCCCCGAATCGTGGGAATGGTCGTCGATCTCTCCGGCAAGCGACGAGCGTTCCTCTCCATCGGCCGAGTCCTCTCCATCGGGGGCGGTCAGGTCATCACGACCGGCCGGTTCAGCCCGAAGGGATTCAAACAGCGCGGCGGCGAGCAGCTCGTCATGGCCGAAGTCCTGGGGCGCCAAGTCACACTCGCAGACGGCACGAGCGCAACGATAGAGGACCTCTCGATAGAGCGGGGGCGTGGCGGCGAATGGCGCATCGACGAAGTGTTCCTCCGCAGGCCCCGCACCGGCCCGTTCTCGAAGGGCAAGACGCTGCTCGCCGACTGGGAAGATCTGCGAACCGATGAACTGGCCGATACGGACTCCGAACACATTCTCGCGACGTTCGAGGACATGCCGGCAGCGGACGTCGCTTCCGCACTGCTCGATCTGCCCACGCAG
>DXDC01000275.1 GCA_019115685.1 Candidatus Agrococcus pullicola | reverse complement strand
GGAGCAAAATACGCTGCGGCCACCTCTGCCCAGTTCAAGGGGTTGTCAGGATTTCCGCGAAGGGAAATCGTGAGCAGACGCAACTCGCCGTCGACCGGATAGGTTTCGGCATCACTGACTTCGATGATCGGTCCTTCATCCGTTTCGCCAAGCGTGTCGAACGTGGGTCCGGGAGACTGGGTGATGAACGGCGAAGGCAGGAACGCCATGGTCGCGAGCGCCAGGAGCGCTGCAAGCGTCGCGAACGTGCCGACCGCCTTGCGGCCCTCCGCTCGTTGTCGAAACACCCGCACCCTCCTCTGCTCGACTCAGGCCAATGCTCGCACCGCTCGTCACCGACCGCTCGGTTGTTCGCCGCTGGCTGATGCCGAATCTCAGGATTTCGCTGCGGCGAGACACCCTCCACGGATAGCGTAGTGCCATGGCCGATGAGCACGAGAAGGATCCAGCCGAGGAACTCCGCGAAATGATCCAGCGGATGCTCGGGGGCGAGGGCGAGCTCGATCTCCAATCGCTCGCTAATGCAGCTGGCATGCAGGGCGGCAACGCCGATGCATTCGCAGGGCTCATGCAGCACCTGCAGTCGGCGCTTTCGAATCCGAGTGAGGAGATCGACTGGTCTGCGGGTGTGAAGCAAGCGCAGCGAGTCGTCCAGCAGAATCCCGGCTCTGTCAGTGCCGAGGATCGCGAGGCGACGCAGCAGGCGGCGCATCTCGCGGCGCTGTGGCTCGATGAGCAGACCCAGCTGGGAACGGTCGACCGTATCGAACACCTCTCGCGCCAGCAGTGGGCGGAAGCGACGTTCCCCGTTTGGCAAGAGATGTCCGAACCGGTCGCAGCGAGCATCGCGAAAGCGCTGACGGACGCCATGAGCGAAATGACGCCCGAATCGGAAGCCGACATGGTGCAGGGGGCCGGCCGGCTGCTGCGCTCTGTCGGTGGAACGCTGTTCGCGGTGCAGCTCGGCCAGGTCGTCGGTCAACTGGCGGGAGAGGTGCTCTCCGGTGGCGATATCGGTTTCCCCCTTCTCGACGACCGGGCCGCGGTCATCACGGCCAATCTCCCGCAACTCACCGATGGGCTTGAAGTTCCAGACGACCAGACCCGAATCTGGTTGGCCCTGCGTGAGCTTGCCCACGCGCGGCTCTTCCATCACGCAAAGTGGCTGCGCCTCGAAGTGATGAGCGAGGTTCGCAGCTACGCCGAGGGAATTCACGTGGATGTGCGGGCGCTGGACGATCTCGCCATGCAGGTAGACCCGTCGAACCCGGAGCAGATCCAAGAGCTCCTGCGAAACGGATCGCTGATTCCTCCCCGCACAAGGGAGCAGGAGGAAGCGCTCGCATCGCTCGAAACCACGCTCGCGCTCATCGAAGGCTGGGTCGACTGCGTAACGCAGCAGGCAGCGGCCCGACTGCCGAAGCAAGCGGCGATCGCGGAAGCTGTGCGACGACGCCGAGCCACCGGTGGTCCTGCCGAGAAGGCGCTTTCCACACTCGTCGGTCTCGAGATTCGGCCCAGACGGCTGCGCGAAGCGAGCGAGTTCTGGCAGCGGATCACCGCTGAAGTGGGCGCCGAGAAGCGCGACAGCCTGTGGGAGAGCTTCGACCTGGTTCCCACCGCAGAAGATATCGACGACCCGTCCCGCATTATCGCTCAACTCAAGGGCGAATCAACCGATCTCGACGAGATCGACATCGCGCTTCGTCAACTGTTCGATGAGGAGGCCGGTGACGCTGCGGAGGAGAGTCACGAGAGCAGCGATGTCACCGACAGCGCCAGCGGCTCATCCGATGGCGACGAGGGTGACGAAGCCCCGGACGACAGCCAAGAGGGCGAACCCAAGACCGAGTGATTGCACGGCTGTTGTGGACAATCCGCTGCAGCGGTAGCCGAGCAGCAGGCAGAATGCCCGCATGCTCCGCCTCCTCCCGCATATTCCATTGTTCTGGGTCGCCCCGAACACTCTGCAGATCGGTGTACAGGAGCCGATTGCCCGCCTCGATGTGAATGATGAGGAAGCGGAGGCGATCGAGCTACTGCGCCACGGGATGCTGCAGAACGAGTTCGTTGTGCGTTGCGGAAGAAAGCGTGGGACGCAACTGCTGCATGCGCTGCGGGATGCGCTCGTACAGCCCTCCCCCGATGTGCGAATCCGCGTCGCAGGCTCCTCGCCCCTGGCGTCCGAGGTTCAACGACTCGCACGAGCATCCGGGTACTCCGCGGGCAGGCGGCCCGCGAATCTCTTCGTATCGGTTGCGCTATGGGAACTTCCCGAACTCGAATGGCAGCGGTCGCTCGCCCGTCAGCTGCCCTACCTACCGATCGTGCTCGGCGACGCCTCTATCGACATCGGGCCTCTCTGGCGCCCCGGCCGACCGTGCAGGAAGTGCGCCAGACCCGCGCCGCCTCCCCTTCTTCCGCTAGCGGACGAGTTCGAGCACTCGCTCCGGCTGGAACCGCTGGAACACGCTGCGGTGCTCGGCGTGGTCGCCGATGCTTTCGCGAACTTTGCCACCGGCGAAGACTGCCGCCCCTTCGTAACGGTCGAGCGCGGAACCGCCGTCATAACCGAGTACGACCTCGGGTTTCGCGACGATTGCCCCTGCGCTAGCGACGCACCGCCCGTTTCGGGACCGGCTCGAGTGCGTCCTGCAGGGGCGCCAGAAACCGTGACGCCTTCCGCGGCGACCCGCCGGACGAAAGGGAGCGCGTGAGCGTGAGCGACGTGCGCGCTCGCGTGACTCCCACGTAGAACAACCGCCGCTCTTCCGCAACTGCCGCCTCCGACGTGGCATAGGAGATCGGCAGAATGCCCTCCGAGAGCCCCGCGATGACAACGTGCTTCCATTCGAGCCCCTTCGCAGCGTGCAGCGTCGCGAGCGTCACGGCGTCGACACGCGGTTGCTGCTCCGCCTCCGCCATCTGCGTGAGCGATTGTGCGAACGCGGCCAGCGTCGTGCCCTCGCCGGCCTCTTCCGCCATGTTGACGATGGACTGCACCGCGTCCCATTGCTCGCGTTCCTCACCTCGACCCGGCGGCGGATTCGATGACCATCCGGCGTCCCTCGCGAGGTCGACCACCTGCTGGAACAGCGGCCGGTCCTCTGCGGGCGCTGCGCGAAAGGCGAGGATCAGCTTGCGCACGACCTGCAGCTCGAAGAACGGCGCGGACCCTTCCGTGACGATGCCGATTCCCTCGGCTCGCACCGCTTGCACGATAGGGGCCCCCTGGGCGTGGAAGCGCACGAGCACCGCGATATCGGCAGGTGCCGCACCCCTCGCAAGGAGTTCACGAATCCGCTCCGCGATTCGCGCTCCCTCTGCAGCGTCCGTCTCCGCCTCCTCCAGTCGCACCGGTTCGCCCGCCGGATGCGTTGCTTCCAGCGGAGCACGATCCGAACCGTGAGTGAGAGCGTTCGCCGCGTCTAGCACCCGAGACTGGGAACGGTAGTTCCGGACGAGCTGCACAACCCGAGTGCCCGGATGATCGGACTGAAAGCGGGAGAGGCTTGCTCGGTCCGCGCCCGCAAAGGAGTAGATCGTCTGATTCGGGTCACCGACGACGCAGACGTCGACACGGCGCCCCAACCAGAGTTCGAGGAGATTGGTCTGGGCGGGGGACGCATCCTGATACTCGTCGACCGTGAAATGCCGGTACTGCTCGCGCACCCACTGAGCTACATCCGGCTCTCGGGCAATCATGCCCGCTGTCGCGAGGAGCACGTCTTCGAAGTCCATTTGCCGACGGTCGTCCTTGATGCGTTCGTAGGCCCCGTGGAGATCGACGACCCTGTCGACCCCGAGACGTTCGGCGAGAGCACGTTCACCTGCCTGCGCGGCATACTGCTCCACCGTCAAGGCTCTGGACTTCCGCCATTCGATATCGCCTGCCAGATCGCGCAGCGTTGCCGTATCGAATCGCTCACCCAGCTGCGCCGCGGCGTCCGCGATCAGCGGCACCTTCGCGCGTATCAACTCCGGTGTGGGCGTGCCGAGCGTTCGCGGCCAGAAGTACGACAATTGTGACAGCGCCGCGGAATGGAACGTTCTTGTCTGCACCGCGCCAGCGCCGAGCGCGGCGAGTCGCGAACGCATTTCTCCCGCCGCTTTCGTCGTGAAGGTCAACGCCATGACCCTTGCCGGGTCGTACGCGCCGGTCGCGACACCGTAGGCGATTCGATGGGTGATCGCTCGCGTCTTGCCGGTCCCGGCCCCGGCAAGGATGCACACCGGGCCGTGCAGCGCCTCGGCAGCCTCCCGCTGGCGGTCATCCAGCCCATCCAGCAGGTGCTCCGGGTGCACCGTCATCGCGTATCCGCGGCCAGCCACCGCTCGATCAGCTTGCGAGCGATCGACTCGCTGCCAGGTAACTGCACGGCCCCTGATCGCAGCTGAGCCCGTGTGAACCAACGGGCATCCCGTATCTCGACTCCGTCGACGTGAACGTCACCGGGGTTCGTCGCCGTCGCCGCGAATCCGACCATGAGCGATCGGGGAAAGGGCCAGGGTTGCGAACTCACGTAGCGAACACGGGAGAGCTCGAGCCCGACCTCTTCCAGCGACTCCCGCACGACAGCGGACTCGAGACTCTCGCCGGGGTCGACGAATCCCGCGATCAGCGAGAAGCGGTTCTCATCCCACGCGGTGTTGCTCGCAAGGAGCAGGCGCTCGTCGTCCTGCGTCGCGATCGCTACGATCACGGCCGGATCCGTTCGCGGGAAATGCAAGCGGTCTCCGGCATCCTGCAACGCCCATCCCGCGTGCACAGGTCGCACCGCTGATCCGTCGACCGGTGAGTACCCGTGGTCGTCGTGCCAGCGTGCGAGAGCGGTTGCCTGGGTCGCGATCGCGGTGAAGTCTTCATCGCCCTCGGCCAGAATGGTTCGCAGATTACTCCAGTCGAGTTCGTCCTCGTCGCCTGCCCAGCCGAGGGAAGCGACCCAGTGCCGTTCGTCGGGCGTCTGCCCGAGCCACACAAGTGACTCGCCGGCTCGTGCTGCATCCGAGAGAAACGCGATGCCGTCGCGTGACACCGCAAGCAGGCGCGTGCGAGGGTCCCGCACGGCGGCGGAGAGCGTCGCGTCGGCATCCGTCGAGTAGTCGAGGCCCCGTCGTGACAGCCGCCCGATCCTCATCCGCTCCCTTTCCTCATCGACACACTTTTGCTACGCCGCGTGGCATCTTCGACCCGCAAGTCGAAGCGACTACGCTTGCCGCATGGCCACCAACCCCTTCACTCTAGCCGCGTTGGCTACGACAGCCGTAGAAGGTCTCGAACTCAGGGGTGCGACCGACGACGGTTCTACCGCGGAGGTCGAACAGGTAGCGGCACAGACGGGCGAAGGTGTGACCGTGCGCATTCGGGTGCCGCGTGTGCCTCACGTCCTGGAACGCGCTCGAGCCGAAGCGAAAGCGCTCTCGGCCGCCAGCGCGGGCGTGCGCGAACGCCTCCCCTTCGTGATCCCTGAACTGCTGGGCAGTGCGCCGCTGGGGAAGACCGAGATCTTCGTCTGGACTCGTCTGCCGGGAGTACCGTGCTCCCTGGAAGACATCGGCGCACCCGGAGTTGCCGAGAGCGTCGCCGAGTCGATCGCTGCAATCCACGATCTTCCCACCAGCATTGTCGCCGACGCGGGGCTCCCCCACCTTTCCGCACCTCGGGTCCGACAGGATGTTTTGACCGTGTTCGATCGTGCCGTCGCGACCCGTAACGTGCCAACGGCGCTGCTGGAGCGCTGGGAGCGGGCCGCCGACAGCGCCGAACTCTGGCAGTTCACCCCCACCGTGACGCACGGTGACCTGCAGGCTCAGGCGCTCCGGCGCGACGGCGGCAGCGTGTGCGGGATCGAGGGATGGCACTCGCTCAGCGTCGGCGACCCCGCTCGCGACCTCGCTTGGTTGCTCGGCAGTGCCGACTTCGAGGCTGTCGATAGCGCCTTCGCACGTTACGCGGAGCAGCATCCCGGTGACCGTTTGGTCCGTGCAAGGGCCATGCTGCATGCGGAGCTCGATATTGCGAGGTGGTTGCTTTTCGGCGTGGAGCGGAACCACCAGGAGACCATCGACGATGCCGTGGGGATGCTGGGTGCCCTGGTCGAGCGCGTAGACGATGACGATGACGCTGTTCGAATCGAGCCGACCCGAGTCGACACGATGGATCTCAGCGAAGTGCAGGAGCTCTTGGAAGGCAATCGTTCGCTGGGAGTAGCACGCGCGGCCGCCGTGCCGGCCGAGTCGGAAGCAACCGAAGCGGCTCCCTCTTCGCCCGCCCCCGCAACCGAGGCCGAGACCGTGGCGCTGGACACGACTGCCTCGCGTGACGAAGAAGCCGCCGATGAGACGGGCATGACCGAAGCAACCGAACCGGAGGACTCCGAGCGCGGCTCTTGATCCGACACTAGCGCTGTGCGTCGGAGTCGCTGCCCTTTGCGGCCAGGATGAGATTCTCGAGTTCGTTCCTCGACATCGGGTGCTCTAGCGGAACCGTTACACCGTCTTCGGCGAAGAAGAACTCGGCATCGATGCGTTCGAGCGGGGTGCCCGTGAGTTCGCTCAGTGCGATCCGGTAGAGCGAAAGCTGCCGGGATCGTCGTTCGAGGTTTCGACCGCTCGGCGCTCTCCCGATCTTCCAATCGACGATCAGCAGGCGGTCACCGGAAGCGAACACGGCGTCGATCTTGCACGAGATCGTGATGCCCGCGATCCGGAGATCGATCTGCTGCTCCGCAACGCCTCCCGAAAGCTCGAGGCGCGCATAACGACTTGCCCGCAGGTAGCTTGCCTGCAGCTTCTCCAGGTCGGCAGAGCGCTCCCCGGGATCATCGAGTTCGAAGCCGGGAAGCGTTTCGTCGTATCCACCGGCGATTCTGCTTTCGGTCCACTGGTGAAACACGGTACCCAGCAGCGCTCGAGCACTCCGCCGAGACGGCATGGGCCGGGTGCGCTCATGCTCTGCCAACGTCGGCGAATCAATCCATTCGAGCAGTTTGGACGCCCCCACGCGCTTCAGCGGCGCGACCGTTTCTGTCGCGCGCTCGGCAAGCAATGCGTCCAAGTGGTCAGTCAGCCCGGAATCGTTGATCGGTGCGGCCTCCGCGAAGCGACGCTCCGCGTCTCGAATCGCTTCGACCCGGCCACCGAACGGCCGCGGCGGCCACTCGACGATTGACTCCCCGGCACCGGATTCGCCCCGGTGAAGAGCGGCGATGCGTTCTAGGGGCCCGGCGTCTGTGAGGAACTCGCTGGGCTTCTTGGCACGTGTCTGCTCCGGTGCGAGCGCTGAGCCGGACATCCACAGCTTTCTCCGTGCACGGGTGACCCCCACGTATGCGATGCGGCGTTCTTCTGCGAGTCGGCGTTGCTCGTTGGCTGCCCTGTACTCCTTGAGCGCAGCTTCCAGATCGTCGGGAGTTGCAGCCGCCGCGGAGTCGAAGATCTGCAGGGCGGCCCGGTCCCCGCGGAACTGGTGCGGCACCGTTGACGGTGTGAGCCCAGCCGATTGATCGCGCGATGTCGCCGGGAATGAACCGATGCTGAGCGCGGGGATCGCGACGACGTCCCACTCGAGCCCCTTCGCCCCGTGCACCGTCATGATCTGCACTCGGCCGGGTGTCGGTTCTGGTGGCGGCAATTCCATGCGGTCGTCCTGCTCAGCGATGTCCACCCACGCGAGCAACTCCTCGAGTCCGAACACCGGTTCCGTTCTCTGCATGAGCAGTACCTCGTCCAGGAAGGTGTCCAGGACGCGCTGGTCGGCGTGCTCATTCGCGGCCAATTCGATGTCGAGCCCTGTTGACCTGACTACTGTCCGAATCAGCTCTGCCGCCGGACGGTGCCGAACCGCTCGGAGTGCTCTCAATTCAGCGGCTAACGAAAGCATGCGGTTGAGTCCGGCTTCGGAGAACTCTTTCGTGGTGAGGTCCAGGTGCTCGGCGAGGTGCAGGGAATCGAGTGCATCGACGACGGAAGCCAGCTGCTCGGGTGTCGTTCTCATCGACTGCGCTTCGGTTCCCGGTGGAGCATCCTTTTCCGCCAGCGCGCGTGAGAACTTCACTAGCGCTGCCATGTCCGCAGCACCTATTCGCCATCGCGCGGAAGCCAAGATGCGCAGCAGCGACTGCCCGTCGTCCGGGCGCCCCAGGACCCGCAGGATGGCGATGATGTCGACGATTGCCGGCTGTTGCAGCAGCCCTCCTCCGCCGATAATCGTGTAGTCCACTCCCTCGGCATCGAGCGCTCGCGTATACGCACGAAGCCATGTGCGCGAACGCATCAGCATAGCCGCAGTCGGAGGCGCCTCGCTGTTCGTCACGTGCTGCGAGAACCACGCGGCGAGCGCTTCTGCTTCATCCGTGAGCAGTTCGTAGAACCTGCGATCGACGAGGCCCTCGCCTGCGTCGGCGCGTTCGGTCAGCTGCAACACGTCGTCCCCGGCGCGTGCAATCCGGTTGGCGACCGCCAGAATCGCCGCATCGTTGCGCCAGGAAGTCGAAAGCTCGAACCTATCCGAACTGTCGCCGGCGAATTCGTCGAGGAACCGCTCCAGGGTGCCGGCCGCGGCACCGCGCCAACCGTAAATGGACTGATTGGGGTCGCCGACGGCCATCACACCGGCGCCCGAGAACAGCGCCGACAGCAGCCGCACCTGCATGACCGAGGTGTCCTGGTACTCGTCGAGGAGAATGACGCGGTAGCGGTCGCGCATCTCTCTCGCCACGCTCGGTACCCGCTCGATCACTTCGATCGCCAAACGAACCTGATCGCTGAACGTGACGACGTTGCGCTCGCGCTTCCGATCCTCGAAGGAATCGACGAGGTCGAGCAACGCTTCGAACTTCTGCGCGTTCTCCAACAGCCCCTGAGTCGCCTCGACAGCGGACTTCCGCTTCGAGTCCTGCAGCAGAATCCGATTGAGATCCTGAACGAACGCCTCCGGGTAATCTCTGAGCTGATCGGTCGTCAAGAGATTGTCTCCCATCCCGGCAGCCAACTCTATGAGCGCCTTCACGACACTGTTCACGCTGCCGAAAGCCGCCAGGCGATCGTCCGTGCTCGCGAGGACGACATCTCGTGCCAAGACGCGCGATGCAGTCTCGGTGAGCACCTCGGCATCGGGGCTCCGGCCGATCAAGTTGGCGAATTCCCTGAACATCTCGTTCGCGAACGAGTTGTACGTGGAGACGGTCGGGGGGATGCGCTCTGCTCCGAATCCGGAAAGACCGGCCGCCTCGAGCGTCGTCAATCGCTCCCGGAATCGGTTCGAAAGTTCTCCCGCTGCTTTCCTGGTGAATGTGAGCCCGAGTACGTGCTCAGGGCTGACCGATCCGTTGGCGACCAACCAGAGCGTTCTATTGGCCATCGTTTCGGTCTTACCGCTCCCTGCGCCGGCGACGACGAGCGCTGGGCGATCTGCGGCTGCGGTCACAACGGGGAACTGCTCTTCACTGGGAGGGAACAGCTGCTCATCGGCGGGCAGCACCGCGTTCATTCGTTCCGTGATCTCCTGCGGCGACAGCATTACTCGGTCACCTGCCTCGTAACGTGCACACGGCAATCCGGCACGAAGCCGTTCGACGAGAAGCAGTGCTGCTCGGGGCTTGCGGTGAAGACCGAGCCGGCCATGGCCTGCGCCGCCGCGACAACGCTCTGCGCGAATGTCTCGAGCTCCTCGCGCCCCAGCGGCGCCTGTTCACGGATCATGGGTTTCACGGTCGCGCCCTCCTGCTTCGGATAGACGAGCCTCGCGCCGAGTACGCTCTCGCCTGCCACGCTGTCACCGTCGACTATTCCGCCCCGACTCGCGGCCAGCTGGTACGCACCCAGCTGCGGATGTTCGGCAGCCGCCTGCTGCGAAATCACGCTGCCGGTTTTCAGGTCGCAGATCCGAATCCCCCCTGCTGAGCGCTCGATCCAGTCGATGTAGCCCGACAGAATCGCTTCGCCGAGATCCACTTCGATCCTCGCCTCCCGCAGCTGGCGATGCACGTGGAATCCCTCGTCGCGAATGTGCTCGAAGTACTCTTCAAGCCTGCTGACCATGCGGCCGATATCGTCGTGATTCCGTGCTGCTTCCCATTCGGTCTCGAACTCAAGCCCATTCCACTCGCGATCGACGAGCTGCATCATCTCTTCGGCCGTAAACGTCGACGCGAGTTCGACGGCCGAATGCACGATGTTGCCGATTGCACGGGCATTCCCGACCGCATCGCCGGCGAGATTGCCGACCGCCCACTGCACCTGGCACTGATTGAACGATTCGATCTTCGACGGGGAAATTCTCGGCTTCTCACTCGTCGCGCCGATCGGCGTCGTGGTGGAGGGCTCCAGCATCCCCCACCAGCCTTGCGGATGGGCGGCCTGCACGCCGCGATCGGCGAGATACTTGAGCACGCTCGCGGCTCTCTCCTTCTCTTCCTCACTCGAACTCGCAGAAGTCAGCGTTCGGCGATTGTCGGAGACCAGTGCAGCAACGGACATCGGCCCCGGGTCGGTTGCGGCCACCGGTCGCAGCAGCTCTTGGAAGGACGACGGCGCCGCGTTCTCCGATGCTTCCGCAATGACGAGGAGCCGACGTTTCGCTCGTGAGATCGCGAGCGCGAACAGCCGGGCCTCGTCCTGCCGAACCTCCCTGCGGTCGGAGGCTCCTCGCACGAAGTGCTCCGCGCGCAGTAGCGATGAGCGCAGCTTCAGGTTCGGCCACACGGACTCTTCGACACCCGCCACGACCACGGTGTCGTATTCCATGGAAACAAACGACAGCGGCGTGCCGATCGTAACGGCCTCGCCGTTCGCACCCGCCACGAGAGAATCATCATCGAGCGCGGATGCGAACCACTCCGTCAGAAAGTCGGTGACGGTGCGATCGGGAAAGCGTTCGCTGAACGTGTCCGCCTGCCTGAACAATGCGAGAACGGCATCGAGGTGCTCGTTGGCGGCGCGGCGGGCCGGCCCTTCACCCGTCGCAGTCGCGCGCCACGCATCCGCTCGCCCGAGAGCGTCCCAAGCCTCCCAAAGAGCGAGGCCGGGCGCCGCATTCGCATAGCGCTCGACGCGTTGCAGGACGCCTGCGAGCATGCGCACCGGTTCGAAATCTTCTGCATCGTGCGGCACGACTCCTTGCTGTGCAGCTGTCACGAGCCACTCGTCGACGGTGCTCGACGGTGTCGCTCCCGGACGCGCTTGCTCGGCTCGGACTGCGCGACGCAGACGTCGCCAGGCCACCGAGTCGAGATCGAAGTACGGTGAGGTCAGCAGTGAATGGATGTCTGTGGCGCTCAGACTCCTCTGCCCGGAAGCGACAGCGATCAACAAGATCAGAGGTCGCACCGCCGCCGAGTGCCGCCACTGCAGTGCTCCCGCTTTATGCACCGGGACGTCGAGCGCCGCGAGTGCTTCCGCGAGTTGGCCGACTGCACCGGATGTGCGGGTGATGACCGCAAGCTCCGACCACGGGATTCCGTCGATGAGGTTCCGTTGCCGAAGCGTACTCGCGATCAGCCTCGTCTGCTCGGCTGCCGAAGCCACCGTGACCGCCTCCGAGCATGAATCCAGTGATTCTTCGATATCCCAGCGCCGCTCACCCGCCGACCCCGATACGCCGATCGTCTCGACGACGCTTGCGTAATCGCTCGCGATCGCAGAGCCGAAACGGTGCTGCTGACCGAGTTCTGCACGGTCGAAATACTGCAGAGCAGCAGTACGCGCGACATCAGGCTGAGCACCGCGAAAGACACCCGCGGTCGTGTCGGAACTTCCGAACATCAGCACCGATGCCCGCGAACGTCTGCGCGGGTCCTCCGCAACCTCGCCGCCCGTGAGGCTGAGGACGAGTTCGATGCCGCCTGCCGTGAATTCTTGCACATCATCGACGACGACGAGATCGTACCGGGGTTCCGGCGAGAGTCTGCTCACGCGAGTCGCCTCGCGAACGATCGTGCTCAGCGTGACGGTCGGAGCTCTGTGGGAATCGGTCGCGATTGCGGCTTCAAACCCGGCCCAGGCCCTCGCGACAGCTCCCCAGAGATCCGCATGCTCTGTCGACTCGGCTGCCGCAGCGAAGGATTCCGGAGTTTCGCCGCGCTCGGTCAGTCTTGCCACGAACTCCCGCAGCTCGGCACGGAACTCGGGCAGTGCACGCACCGTCGCGTCGATGGGAGCGGGCCATACGATGCCATCCGCGCTCCGAGCATCCGATGAGAGGAATCTCTGCCAGTGAGCGTCCTCATCGCCGCCGGAGAGCAGCACCGGCGGTTCCCGATGCGCTCTCATCGAATGCTCGCCGACGATCAGGTGCGCGAGCGAAGCAATCGACCTCGCCAGCGGCCCCGCCGATGTGCGCTGCGCACGTTCGGCGATCCTGTCGCGCAGTGCGGTCGCCGTAGAACGCGACGCGGTGAGTGCGATAACTCGCCGGACATCACCGCCGGATTCGAGATACTGAGCCACCGCCTCGGCAGCAGCGGTGCTCTTGCCGGTTCCCGGCCCTCCAAGAATCAGCCTGCGGGTTCCGGGCTCCTGACGGATCGCAGCACGCTGATCGGCGTCGAGATCAAAGCTCGTTGTGCCGAACCGATCGACTTCCGGGACGCTACTCAAGCCCCACTCCTCTCTCTCCGCAGTTCACGGGATTCCTGAACTTCTAGAACCCTTCGAACAACACTAAACCGCACCACCGACAGCGCGTACGGACCAGGATGTGCAACCGGAGCAGAAAGGCAATATCCTGGAGCAATCATGGACATTCGCATTGGCATCAAGGACACCGCGCGGGAGATCGCATTCGACTCCTCGCAGACTCGCGATGAAGTCGAGCAGCTCGTGGAAGCTGCCTTGGGAGGGTCGGTGCTCAAGATCGACGATTCGAAGGGCCGTCGCTACCTGGTTCCTTCCACCCAGATCGCGTACGTCGAAATCGGCGACGAAGCGGGCCGCAAGATCGGATTCGTGGCCTGATGGGCCTCCTCGTCGCGATGGTGATCGCAGCGAGCCTGGGCTGGATCCTGCGCTACATACTCCCGAACCGTGAAACCTACGGCGTTGCACTGACGGCGGGCGTCTGTGCTGCCGTTACGGGGCTCGTATGGAGCGGACTGCTGTTCTGGGCCGATATGTACAGCGAGCAGGCGGGCATCTGGCTCATCTCGATCGGCGCGGGTGCCGTCGTAGCGCTCATTGTGCCGTTCCTCGCCGGAGCGCGGCGCCCCAAGCGCGACGCCCGTCTTCTCGAAGAGCTGATGAATCAGCCGATCTAGCCGTCAGGCGGTCAACCCCAGCGCATCCATGCGTATGGAGTGCAGTGCGACGAGGTCGTTGAACGCGGGCTCGAGCATCCCTTCTCCCGGCGCAGCATCGGCGACCGTGGCCTGATCGCCACCGTTGACGGCGATGTACATCTGCAGCAGCGTGTCACCGACCAGCCGGCGTCCCCACAGCGCAAGGCGTGAGGCCAGCCTCGGATTGCCATCGATCGTCGCTTTCAGAAGCGCCGCAAGGATCGGCTGTCCCGTCTCCCGCTGCAGCGCTCGCAGCACCGGGCCCCGATAGGATTCCGGAAGACTGCCCGCGTATGCGACGAAGAAGTCGATGAGAAGTCCGCTCGTCACGTGCAGGCTCAGCAGCAATTCGTACCAGTCCGCACCGCTCGTAGCGCGCGTGAAACGCTCGCTTTCGGCGAGGAAGGGCTGCATCGCTCGTTCGCTCTGCTCGCCTTCGCTCTCGATCAACGAGCTCAGAGCCGAGAAGCGATCTGCCACAATACGCGTGACATCCGCCAACTGTGCCTTAGACTCTAGGGAGGGCGCATCGCGTACCGCCTGACTGGCCTGCTGCAGTACGGCCAGTTGCAAGGCAGCGGCCTGGCCGAGAAACACGAGCGGCTCGGGCCGCAGATCCTGCAGCAGGACGCGGTTCCCCTCGACACGTTGCTTTCGAGGACGAAGCAGCGGAGCCAGCGCCTCGCGCGGCGTCCGATCGAACCATTTCACCACGCCACTGAGTCTAAGCGGTATCGGATGCCCGTAGGCGCAGACAGACAGAACCGGCGTGGTTAACCGAAGACAGGTGGACATTGACTTTCTCACAACTCGACATCGACAGCGACATCGTCGACGCCCTCGCGCAGCGAGGGATCTCCGAAGCGTTCCCGATCCAGCAGCAGTGCATCCCACTCGCCCTGGGCGGCACCGACATCATCGGCCAGGCAAAAACCGGTACCGGTAAGACCTTCGCGTTCGGCATCCCCGTCGCGCAGCGTCTCGGCTTGGAGCCGACACGCGGAGTCAAAGCGCTCATCGTCGTTCCGACACGGGAGCTGGCAACGCAGGTGACACAGGACATGGAGATGATCACCTCCGGCCGATCGGCAGCTGTCGTCTCCGTCTACGGCGGCAAGAGCTACGACGAGCAGATCGAGAAGCTGAAGGCCGGCGCGCAGATCGTCGTCGGAACTCCCGGTCGGCTGCTCGATCTCGCCGGACGCCGCATCCTCCAGCTCGGAGACGTGCAGGAGATGGTGCTGGACGAGGCCGACAAGATGCTCGATCTCGGATTCCTGCCCGACGTCGAACGACTCTTCTCGATGACACCTGCCGTCCGGCACACGATGCTGTTCTCAGCGACGATGCCCGGTCAGGTCATCTCGCTCGCTCGTCGCTTCATGAATCGCCCCATGCACATCCGAGCAACCGATCCGCTCGAGGGGAAGACGCAGGCGAACATCCGCCACCTCGTCTACCGCGCCCACCAGCTCGACAAAGACGAGGTCATAGGGCGCATTCTGCAGGCCGACGGCCGCGGCAAAACGCTCGTATTCACCCGTACCAAGCGGGCGGCGTCGAAACTCGTCGAAGAGCTGATCGATCGCGGATTCGCGGCCGCGGCCGTCCACGGAGACATGCGTCAAGAGGGGCGCGAACGCGCCATGAAGGCGTTCAAATCGGGCAAGAAGGACGTTCTGATCGCAACCGACGTCGCCTCCCGCGGCATCGACGTCGACGACGTCACGCACGTCATCAACCACACGATTCCCGACGACGAGGAGACCTACCTGCACCGAGTGGGCCGCACGGGGCGTGCCGGACGGACTGGCATCGCCGTCACATTCGTCGACTGGGAGGATCTGCACAAATGGTCGCTCATCAACAGGGCGCTCGAAATGGAGCAGCCGGAGCCGGTTGAGACCTACTCTTCGAGCCCGCACCTGTTCACCGACCTGGGAATCCCCGAAGGGTCGAAGGGCCGACTGCAGCCGACGCCCCCTGCGAAGGGCAAGCCCGCCCGTGGACGGAACGAGCGATCCGGGCGCGATGGCGACCGGACCCGTGCCGCGAACGATGCTCCTCGAAGCGAAGGCGACAAGCCGAAGCGCCGCCGTCGCCGCCGTCGGCGCTCCGGCTCGAACTCCGGTGCTTCGCAGCCCACCGCCGAATAGCGAGTCAGCCCGTCACCAGCACGGTGGCGATCGCGACCATGATGGCCGCGATCCCGCCGTCGAGAACGCGCCAAGCCCGCTCCGTCCGCAGGAACGGGGCCAGAAGCCTGGTGCCGTAGCCGAAGGCGACGAACCACACCGTGCTCGCAGTTATGCCGCCGAGCAGGAACAGCAGCCGGTCCGGGCCGAACTGCGTTGAGACGGAACCGATGACAACCGTCGTCTCGACGAGCGCGTGCGGGTTCAGCCAGGTTACGACGACCGCGCCGAGGAAGGCTCGACGACGCGTGCTCCTAGCCGTTCCGACCAACGTGATTCCTGCCTGCGAGGGCGCTCCCGCATTCGTTTCAGGAGCCTCCTCCAGCGAGCCGCCGCCGCGGATGGCGCGGCGAGCGCTGAAGAACGCGTAACCGAGCAGGAACAGCGCTCCCGCCCACCTCGCGATCGTCTCCAGGACGGGCAAGCGTTCCACGAGGGTCGCGATACCGAACACTCCTGCCGCCTGCAGTATCGCGTCGCTCACGGCAAACACGAGCACCACGATGCCCACGTGCTCCTTTCGGACGCCCTGGCGCAGGAGAAAGGCGTTCTGGCCGCCGATGGAGACGATGAGCCCGAGCACGAGCCCGAGCGCGCTGAGAAACGCGAAGATCTGATCGGTCACACTCCCGACGTTACGAACGCAGGCTACTGAAGTACAGCGAATTATTCTTAGCCAAATGCAGTTTTACTTCATTTACGCTGGTGCGTATGGAACTCCCGCTCGACCACTTACGCACGCTGTCCGCCGCTGTCGACACGGGCACGCTCGATCGTGCGGCGACGAAGCTCGGCATAACTCCCAGCGCCGTGAGCCAGCGCATCCGCGCAATCGAGCAGCGGGTCGGCCGCATCGTGCTGCTCCGCGGCAAGCCGATTCGGACCACGGATGCCGGTGCGCCACTGCTGCGACTCGCCCGGCAGCTCGAGCTCCTGGAGCAGGATGCCGTAACAGCACTCGGCGATGACTCGACGGTGCCGCGAATCTCGCTCGCCGTGAACTCCGATTCGCTGCTGACATGGTTCATGCCGGTGCTCGAACGCGTTACGGAGCAGAACAGCGTCACGTTCGAGTTGC
>DXDC01000274.1 GCA_019115685.1 Candidatus Agrococcus pullicola | reverse complement strand
CAGAACGCGCCGGCACCGGATGGTGCGCCGACTCAAATGCTTTGTGATCTAGCTCGGAACAATGAAGTTTTTGTGGGTGGCTCCACCTTGGTGCGCGACACCGATGGAAACGTCCGAAATGCCTTTTTCGTAGTCGGCCCTGACGGCCAGATTCTGGGGCGACACGATAAAGACCTACCGACGATGTGGGAAAGCAGTCTGTATATCGGAGGAAGTGACTCCGGGGTAGTCGAAACCGGCCAGGGCAAGGTCGGAGTAGCCATGTGTTGGGAACTACTGCGTAGGCAGAGCGCGGCACGTCTTGCGGGACAGGTGGATCTGATTGTCTCTGGGTCAGGGTGGTGGAGCATCCCTTCTTGGGCGCCACGACCTCTTACCCAGTGGTTGGAGCTGCGCAATTCAAAACGAGCCGTCGCAGCGCCGACAGTATTCGCAGAGTACTGCGGAGCGCCGATCGTTCACGGTGCGCACGCGGGGTTCCTCCAGTGCCCAATGCCGCTCCTAGGAGCTACCTACAGTGGTCATTTCGAAGGTGGAGCATCAGTTTCAGACGGACACGGTAACGTGCTCGCGCAACGACGTTGGGACGAAGGAAGCGGACTTGCCATTGCCGACGTCAAGCTTGAGCGGTCTCCGAGCAAACCACTGCCGGAACGATTCTGGCTCCAAAAGCGTGGGACGCTCCCTGCGATTGCCTGGGTGTACCAAAACGCCTGGGGCCGTGCAGAATACCAACGAACAAGAGGACATCAACCACTGTCGAATGCGGCACGTCGGTACGGCGATGTCGAGGGCTGACTCCTGGCCCCGCTACTTCGCGGGTTCTGCTTATGTGACCGAGTGATTCAATGGCGCGGTCAGAACTGCGCTGTTTTGGTCCGAAATCCGCAACTGACACTGCACGTTCTGGGAAGGGATTACGCTTCAAGCACTTTCGCACTTTCGAAGCCAATTTGACTGCTCTCGCCTCAGTTGGAGGCCCCGCGAACTTGGATCCACGTATCTTGTCCATCCAGGAGCCGTCTCGACAGTCGCCGCGCTTCAGCGCATATTGGCTTCGGGTCTGAGGTCGATGCGCCGAAGGAGCTGGGCGTTTAGGGCGACGACGACAGTGGACAGAGACATCAGGATTGCGCCGACTGACATGGGCATGACGAAGCCGATGGGGGCGAGTACACCTGCTGCAAGCGGCACGGAAATGAGGTTGTAGCCGGCGGCCCACCAGAGGTTTTGCTTCATCTTCCGGAACGCAGCGCGGGATAGTTGGATAACCGAGAGAGCCGAGCGGGGGTCGGAGCTGGCGAGGATGACGCCGGCCGAGGCGATTGCGACGTCAGTGCCGGCCCCAATGGCGATGCCGACGTCGGCTTGAGCAAGGGCAGGGGCGTCGTTGACGCCATCGCCGACCATCGCAACCTTCTTGCCCTCGTGCTGGAGCGCGGCGACCTTAGCCGACTTTTCCTCGGGGCGTACACCAGCGAAGACGCGGTCGATGCCAAGCTCCTGGCCGACCTCATTCGCGACGGCCTCGGCATCGCCGGTGATCATGACGACTTCGATGCCGAGCCGGTGCAGCGAGTCTACGGCGCGGCGGGATTCCGGGCGGACTTCATCGGCGAGCTTGAGGCCGCCGATCACCAAGCCATCACGAACGACGTGCAGGATGATCGCACCCTCCGCCCGCCAGGAGTCGGCAATGTCGACCTCGTTTTGTCCGGTTTCTTCCAGCAGTCGCGGACCACCGACGCGGATCTCCTGGCCGGACACGGTCGCGGTGACACCGACCGCAGGAGAAGAGGAGAACCCGCTGGTCGCTGCGATGGCGAGATCCTTCTCTTTGGCCGCGGCGACGATGGCTTTCGCGAGTGGATGCTCGCTGTCGGCCTCTGCGGCAGCCGCCAGCGCGAGCACTTGATTAGCGTCTAGATCGGCGGTCGGCTCGACGCCGGTGACAGTGGGCTCGCCCTTTGTTAAGGTGCCGGTCTTGTCGAACAGAACTGCGTCGACCTGGCGCATCGACTCTAGGGCGAGGCGGTCTTTGATCAGAACGCCGCCGCGGGCGGCACGCTCGGTGGCGATGGAGACCACCAGCGGGATTGCCAGACCCAGGGCGTGGGGGCAAGCGATGACGAGGACAGTGATGGTGCGCACCACGGCATCGTCGGGGCTGCCGACGAGCGTCCAGACGGCTGCGGTGATCAGGGCAGCGCCGAGTGCGAACCAGAACAATAGTGCCGCAGCACGGTCGGCGATGCGCTGAGCCCGAGACGAGGAGCTCTGAGCCTCTGCGACTAGTCGATTGATGCCGGCGAGGGCAGTGTCATCGCCGGTGGCAGTGATTTTCACACGCAGGCCGGAGTCTGTGGCTACGGTGCCGGCGGTGACCGCGTCGCCTTCTCCGCGGGCGATGGCGCGGGACTCGCCGGTGATCATCGATTCGTCCATGTCGGCACTTCCATCGACGACCCTGCCATCGGCAGGAACGCTGCCGCCGGGGCGAACGATGACGATGTCGCCGACGCGCAGATCGGCAGGGGCGATCGTGACGACGTCGTCACCCTCGACGCGCTCGGCCTCGTCGGGCAAGAGAGCGGCGAGGGAGTCGAGCGCCGACGTGGTCTGAGCCAGCGAACGCATTTCGATCCAGTGACCAAGCAGCATGATGACGATCAGCAGCGCCAGTTCCCACCAGAACTCAAGCTCATGATGGACAAGCCCGACCGTGGCCGCCCACGAAGCTAGGAACGCAACGGTAATCCCGAGCGCGATCAGCAGCATCATTCCGGGCTGGCGACTCTTGACTTCGCTGACGGCGCCGCTGAGGAAGGGGCGTCCGCCCCAGACGTACATGACGGTGCCGAGCGCGCCGGCGACCCAGCCAGCCCAGCCAGGAACCGAATAGCCCAGAAGCATGGCGAACATAGGGGAAAATACGACTACTGGGATCGCAATGAAGAGATTGATCCAAAACAGACGTCGGAACTGGCCCACGTGGTCTCCGTGGCCCGCGTGACCGCCATGTCCAGCGTGATCACCGTGGCCGCTGTGATTCGCATGGTCGCCGTGGTGCATGGAGTGGCCCGCGTGTCCGGCATGCGCGTCGTGTGCCATGCGGGGCTGAGTGGACGCGACATCACCATGGTCGTAGTCCCGATGGTGTTGATGTGTGGACGGGTCCGTCATAGCTAATCGCCTTCCCTCAGCGTTCCCCTCGATCAGGTCATTATTCTGGCCGTGGACCATGCAACGTCCCGGCGCTCGGCCTATGTGGCCAGCTGAATTTCACTTTCGACGACCCACTTGTGGTTGGTCATCATCATGCCGTCTGCCTCGTAATCGACCAT
>DXDC01000273.1 GCA_019115685.1 Candidatus Agrococcus pullicola | reverse complement strand
GCCAGGGCATCCTTCGCGACCTGGTGCTCCCCGAGTTGGGCAAGGCCGATCAGAGCGATGAACGTTCGATCCATAGGGTGGTGCACGCCGAGAGACTCTTGCAGGAACACTTCGACGGGGTTCTCGATCTGGTGCAGACGGAGTGTCTCGGACTCGATCTGCTCGCTGAAACGATCGGCGAGCCCCGAGACGAGCGCGTCCTTCGACCCGAAGTGGTAGAGGAGGCCGCCCTTCGACACTCCGGCCGCAGCAGCGACGCCCGAGATGGTCGCGGCCCGCTCGCCCTGTTCGATGATGAGCTCCTCGAACGCATTGAGAATTTCGTCGCGCGTGTTCATATGCCCTCCCTGGCCAACTCTATGCCGCTATGCTACTGTACCGTCTGGACGGTTTAGTCTCACGCGTTCTTCGCGTGCAACCGTTCCCGGAAAGGGAAGATAGAAATGATGACGGATGTGCGTGTGACGGCACCGGCGCGAAAGTGGCTCGCGCTATCTGTGCTCATGCTGCCCGTGCTCCTCGTCTCGATCGACAACACGGCGCTCAACTTCGCGATCCCGCAGATCGCGCAGGATCTCTCGCCCTCGGCGGCGCAGCAGCTGTGGATCATCGACGCGTACCCGCTCGTGCTGGCCGGCCTCCTCGTGGCCGCCGGATCGCTGGGCGACCGCATCGGGCGGCGCAAGTTGCTCATGATAGGAGCAACGGGATTCGCGATCGTGTCGGTCGTCGCGGCTTTCTCCCCGACAGCGGAGGTCCTGGTCGCGATGCGAGCGCTGCTCGGCCTGTTCGGGGCCACGCTCATGCCTTCGACGCTGTCGCTGCTGCGCTCGATCTTCCTCGACCGCGCCCAGCGGCGCCTCGCCATTGCGATATGGGCAACGGGCTTCTCGGTCGGTTCGGCCATCGGGCCGGTTGTCGGCGGTCTGCTGTTGACCCAGTTCCACTGGGGCTCGATCTTCTTGATCGCCGTGCCCATCCTGATTCCGCTGCTGGTGCTGGCGCCGTTCCTGATTGACGAGTCGCGCGACCCGAACCCGGGCCCCATCGACGTGATCGGCGTCGTCGCCTCTATGGTGGCGCTCGGCGGGCTGGCGGCCGGCATCAAGCGACTCGCGACGCACGGCATCGACGCGTTCGCGATCGCGGTGCTCCTGCTGGCGGTCGTAGCGGGCTGGGTGTTCGTGCGCCGGATGCTGCGTTCGGAGAATCCTATGCTCGACGTGCGCCTGATGAAGATCCCGGAGTTCTCGGGTGCTCTCATGATCAACCTGCTGAGCGTTGTCGCACTGACCGGCTTCCTCTACTGGGTGACGCAGCACTTGCAGCTCGTGACGGGGCTGTCGGTGTTCGATGCCGCGCTCGTGCTGGTGCCCGGTGTGCTCGCCATCGTGCTGTCGGGCCTTCTGGTCGTCAGGGTCGTGAAGCGGTTCCCTCCGGGTCCCGTTGTCGGTATCGCGCTGAGCATTTCGATGCTCGCGTACGCGCTCATGCTCTTCGCGGGCAAGGACATCGAAGTGTGGGCCATTCTGAGTTTCTTCGCACTGCTCGGCATCGGCATCGGCGCTGCGGAGACGCTCTCGAACGACATCGTGATCGCCTCCGTGCGTCCCGAGAAGGCGGGAGCGGCATCCGCGCTGTCGGAGACGGCGTACGAGTTCGGCGCCGTGCTCGGCACGACACTGCTCGGCGGACTCCTTACGGCGGTGTACCGCGGTTCGCTCGTGCTGGCCGAAGATCTCGATCAAGCGCATGCGGATGCGGCATTCGAGACGTTAGGCGGTGCCGCAACCGTCGCCGAGGAGATCGGCGGCGATACCGGAGCGCAGCTGCTGCTGCAGGCTCAGCACGCCTTCGACGAGGGTGCGACGGCCATGAGCGGCGCAGGTGTCGTACTGATGATCGGAGCCGTTTTGATCGCGTTCATCGCGCTGCGTCGTGCAAAGGCCTAGCGGCACCTTCGACCGTTATCGCTTTTCCAGCCTGTCGAGGTTCTCGCGTGGCCGAATCTCGGTCAATACGGAAAGCCGAGCCAAATATGTCGATGGCTGTTCATATAGACCGAGAAAAGGCCCCAGGCATGAACCCGACCGGCCATCTTGCGGTCAGTCAAGCTTGGCGTGTGAGCCTGCCCCAAGGTCCGTTTCTTCGGTCATAGGATCTGCCGTACGTTCGCCTTCGCGAGGTCGATGAGTTCGTTGCCCTGACCGCTGAGCACGGTGCGCAGCGCATAGAGGGAGAAACCCTTCATCTGCTCGGCGCTCACGCTGGGCGGCATCGACAGCTCCTGTCGCTCGGTGACGACATCGAGCAGCGCGGGGCCGTCGTGGGTGAGGAACGCATCCACCGCGTCCGGCAGCTCAGAACTGAGCTCGACGTGCCTGCCCCAGATGCCCATGGCCTCGGCGACCTTGGCGTAGTCGGGGTTCTCGAGATCGGTGGCGAAGGTTACGAAGCCCGCGGCCTTCATCTCCAGCTCGACGAAGTTCAACGACGAGTTGTTGTAGACGATGATCTTCACCGGCAGTGAGCGCTCGCGAACGGTGAGCAGCTCGCCCATGAGCATGCCGAGCCCTCCGTCACCGGACATCGAGATGATCTGCCGCTCCGGGAAGGCCTCCTGCGCACCGATCGACATCGGCAGCGCATTGGCCATGGATCCGTGCGTGAACGATCCGATGATCCTGCGGTTCTTCGTCGATGTGACGTAGCGGGCCGCGTAGACGGCGGGGGAGCCCACATCCGGGATGAACACGGCGTCGTCGGCGGCCCGCTCATCGACGAGGCGTGTCAGGTATTGCGGGTGGATGGGCGACTTGCCGCGGGATGGCGACGCCAACTTGTCGAGGCGCTTGCGCGTCTTCGTGTAGTTGTCGACCATCGTGTCCAGGTGCTTCGACGACTTCGACGGCTCCAACCGACTCGTCAGCTCGCGCAACGTATCGCGGGCTGTCCCGACGAGCGGGATATCGACCGGGACGCGTTTGCCGATCTGCTCGCCGCGGGTATCGATCTGCACGACCGTCGCATCCTCCGGATAGAACTGCTTGTACGGCAGATCCGTGCCGACCATCAGCAGGGTGTCGCAGTCCCGCAGCGCGTGATATCCGGAGGCGAAGCCCAGCAGCCCGGTCATGCCGACGTCATACGGGTTGTCGTATTCGACGTGCTCCTTGCCGCGCATGGCATGAACGATCGGAGCCTGCAGTAGCTCGGCGACTTCGAGCAGTTCATCGTGCGCGCCCGCGACCCCGGCGCCCGCGAGGATCGTGACTCGCTTGGAGTCGTTCAGGGCATCCGCGGCCCGATCGAGTTCGTCGACCGACGGGAGGATGCGCGGGTTCGTGGCGCGGATCGGCTCGACGGGCGCTTTCGGCATGTTGGCCAGCAATGTGGAGCCGCTGAGCACCAGCACCGCGACCCCGCGCTTCTCGATCGCGGCGCGCATGGCGATCGTCAGCACGCGCGGCAGTTGCTCGACGTCGCTGACGTGCTCGACGTAGACGCTGCATTCGCGGAAGAGATCCTGCGGGTGAGTCTCCTGAAAGTAACCCGTGCCGATCTCGTCAGCGGGGATGTGCGCCGCGATGGCCAACACCGGCACGCGTGAACGCTGGGCATCGAAGAGGCCGTTGATGAGGTGCAGGTTACCGGGCCCGCAGCTACCGGCGCACACGGCCAGCTCGCCGGTCAGTTCGGCTTCCGCGCTCGCGGCGAACGCTGCGGACTCCTCGTGCCGGACGTTCACCCAGTCGACATTCGAATCTCGTAGCGCATCGGTGAACCCGTTCAGCGAATCTCCCGCGATGCCCCAGACGCGCTCGACTCCGCTCTGGTCAATGGTCTCGACGATGTGTTCTGCGACCGTGGCCATGTGTCCGTCCCCCTCGTAGGCGCTTGCTTGTTACTGTTCCCTGTTGTGGAGCCGAACGCAATGGGGTTGTGGCGCATTCCGTACGCGAGCATCCGCGCGCGCGAGTAGAGTTGTTGTGGTCGACACAGAAGGAGGCGTCGTGGGTCAGAGTGCGCTCAGTATTGCGGTCATCGGCGGCGACGGGATCGGTCCCGAGGTAACCGCCGAGGCGCTGAAGGTGCTGCGAGCGGCACTGCCCGACGTTGAGCTGACGACTCGCGAGTTCTCACTCGGTGCACAGCACTATCTCGAGACCGGCGAGATCCTGAGTGACGAGACCATGGCCGACATCGCGAAACACGATGCGATCGTGCTCGGCGCGGTCGGCGGCGACCCTTCCGACAAGCGCCTCGCCGGCGGCATCATCGAGCGCGGCCTGCTGCTCAAGCTCCGCTTCGCCTTCGATCACGCGGTGAACCTGCGGCCCACGAAACTGCATCCGGCGGTGAAGAGCCCGCTCGAGCATCCCGGCGACATCGACTTCGTCGTGGTGCGCGAGGGCACGGAGGGTCCGTACGTCGGTAACGGCGGCGTGCTCAAGCAGGGCACCGGCAGCGAGATCGCGAACGAGCTGAGCGTCAACACGGCCGTCGGTGTTGAACGGGTGGTGCGCAAGGCGTTCGAGATCGCTGCGCAGCGTCGTAACAAGCTCACGCTCGTGCACAAGAAGAACGTGCTCGTGCACGCCGGGGCGCTGTGGCAGCGGATCACGGATGCGGTGGCCGCCGAGTACCCGCAGGTCGAGGTCGACTACCTCCACGTCGACGCCGCAACCATCTTCTTCGTCACCGATCCGGCGCGGTTTGACGTGATCGTGACGGACAATCTCTTCGGCGACATCCTCACCGACCTCGCAGGCGCGGTCGGTGGCGGAATCGGGCTCGCCGCGTCGGCGAACCTCAACGTCGATGGCACATACCCGAGCATGTACGAACCCGTGCACGGCTCAGCTCCCGATATTGCCGGAACCGGCAAGGCCGATCCGTCCGCTGCGATCCTATCGATCGCGTTGCTGGCGGAACATCAGGGGTTCCCCGAGGCAGCGCAGCGCATCCGCAACGCTGTCGACACCGAGGTCACCGACCGCACGGGATCACGTACGACAACCGAGATCGGCGACGCGGTCGTCGCCCTCCTCGCAGAACAGTAAGGAGCATCCGGAAATGACTCTGGAGTTCACCACAACCCAAGCCACTGAGCGCGTTACCGACGAGCAGCTGGCGAAGATTCACGAAGCCCCCGGCTTCGGCCGCGTCTTCACCGACCACATGGTCTCGATCGACTGGACGCTTGAAGACGGGTGGAAGGATGCCCGGGTCGAGCCCTACGGACCGCTCGCGATCGACCCGGCCCACGCAGTGCTGCACTACGGCCAGGAGATCTTCGAAGGGCTGAAGGCGTACCGGCACGAGGACGGCTCGGTGTGGTTGTTCCGCCCCGAGGAGAATGGCAAGCGGCTGCAGCGCTCTGCTGTGCGGATGGCGCTGCCCGAGCTGCCGGTCGAAGACTTCGTCGAGGCGTGCAAGCAGCTTGTGCGCGCCGACGAGCACTGGACGCCGAGCGGCCACGAGCAGTCGCTGTACATCAGGCCGTTCACCTTCGGCAACGAGGTGTTCCTCGGCGTCCGCGCTGCGCACTCGGCGCGGTTCATGGTGATCGCGAGCCCGGTCGGCGCGTATTTCGCCGACGGAGTGAAGCCGGTGCGCATTTGGCTCAGCGAGCACTTCAACCGCGCCGGCAAAGGCGGCACGGGCTCGGCGAAGACCGGCGGCAACTACGCCTCCAGCCTCGCGCCGACGCAGGAGGCGTTCGCGAACGGTTGCTCGCAGGTGCTGTTCCTGTCGTCGCTCGGTGACCGCCACATCGAGGAGCTCGGCGGCATGAACCTCGTGCTCGTCAAGGGCGACGGTACGCTCGTGACGCCCGAGTCGGACACCATCCTCGATGGCATCACCCGCAACTCGCTGTTCGAACTTGCCGAGCACCTCGGGCACCGTACCGAGATGCGCCCGGTCACGATTGATGAGTGGCAGGAGGGTGTCGAGTCGGGGGAGATCGTCGAGGCGTTCGCGTGCGGTACGGCAGCCGTCATCACGCCGATCAGCGAGATCGTCTCGCCCGATGGTTCGTTCGGCTGGCCCGACCAGGAGCCCGGTGAGGTCACGATGAAGCTCCGCAAGGCGCTCACCGACATTCAGGGGGGCCGCGCGGAAGACCCGTTCGGTTGGATGGTGCAGGTAACAGAAGCAAAGGCGTAACCGTATGCAGATCGCGCGTTTCTCGCTCGAGGGCGGTGCCATCGGTTTCGGCATCGTCGACGAAGATGAACTTGTTGTCCTCTCCGGCGATCCCATGTTCGCCGGGTTCGACACGACCGGCGAGCGCGTGGAACTGGGGGATGCGCGGCTGTTGGCGCCGGTCATCCCGCGGTCCAAGGTCGTCGGCATCGGGCGCAACTATCGCGATCACGCCGCCGAACTGGGCAACGAGGTGCCGGATGAGCCGCTGGTCTTCTTGAAGCCGAATACGGCCGTGATCGGTCCGGAAGATGCGATTCCGTACCCGTCGCAGACCGACGACTTGCAGTACGAGGGCGAGGTCGCGCTCGTGATCGGCAAGGTGGCGCGGAACGTTTCGGCGGCATCGGCTGCTGACGTCGTATTCGGCGTCACCGCGGCCAATGACGTCACGATGCGCGACCGCCAGCGCTCCGACAAGCAATGGGCGCGGGCGAAGGGATTCGATGCATCCTGCCCGCTGGGGCCGGTCATCCAGACCGAGTTCGACCCGGAAGAGATTCGGGTGCAGACGCGCCTGGACGGCAAGACCGTGCAGGACGGCACGACCGCCGATCTCGTATTCGACTTCGCCACACTCATCGAATACGTGTCGTCGTTCATGACACTGCTGCCCGGTGATGTCATCCTCACGGGTACACCGGCCGGTGTCGGGCCGATGCAGGCGGGGCAGACCGTCGAGGTCGAGGTCGAAGGTGTGGGAACGCTGACGAACCGTATCGTCGGCCAACAGCAGTGAGAACGCTGCCGGGGCTTGCGCTCGCGGTCGGCGTTGCCGCCCTGGCGTTCGCAGTGTCATCGCTGCTCGGATTCGCCGGGCTCTCCGTGCCCGCCCTGACCCTGTGCGTCGTGTTCGGGTTCGCGTTGTCGTTCGTCGGTTCGTTGCAGACGCGCACACTGGAGACCGGTCTCGGGTTCGCCGGCCGCAACGTCATGCGACTCGGCATCGTGCTGCTCGGGCTGTCGGTCAGTTTCACGCAGATCCTGAGTCTCGGGCTGCCGATGGTTCTGGCCGTGGTCGGCCTCGTCGTCGTGTCATTCGTGTTCACCTACGCCATTGCCCGCGTCGTCGGGATGGAAGGGAAGCAGCCGATCTTGATGGCTGCGGGATTCTCGATCTGCGGTGCGAGCGCGATCGGGGCAATGGGTCAGGCGACGCGGGCACGCTCCAGCGAGCAGGCGGTTCCCGTTGCGCTCGTGACGCTGTTCGGCACGATCGCGATCGTCGCCCTGCCACTCGCAGCTGTGCCACTTGGCCTGGGCGGCGGCGACTTCGGCATCTGGGCCGGAGCCGCGGTGCACGATGTGGGGCAGGTTGTTGCGACGGCGTCCGTCGCGGGTGGCTCGGCGCTCGCCATCGCCGTCATCGTCAAGCTTGTGCGTGTGCTGTGCCTGGCGCCGATGGTGGCGTTCACCGTGCTGTTCTCGCGCCGCGGGGATACCGGCGGCGGGAAGCGGCCGGCGATCGTGCCGCTGTTCATCATCGGCTTTTTGGCGCTCGTGGCTGTGCGCACCTGGGTGCCGGTGCCGGACGTCGTACTCGAGTGGACCGCGCACGCTCACGCGTTTCTACTTGGTGTTGCGCTCGTCGGGCTGCTGTCGCGAGTTCGCATCGCGGAGATCGTGCGACAGGGTTGGCGCTCCCTCGCGGTTGCAGCCGCTTCGACGTTCTTCATCGCGGTCGCGGCGCTGCTGGTGATCAACGTTCTGTAGTTTTGGCACCTCGTCGTAACCCGGGCCTCAAAGCCCCGGCATACCCCGCGCACCTAGACTCGAGGGCATCATGACTGATGTGAAAGATGAAGCCGCGCTCCAAGACGAACTCGTGCAGAAGCTCCGCAGTGACGCGGGGTTGAGTGCTCCTGGTGACAGCGGACCCGAGGAGTGGATGTACCAGTTGCGCGGGCTGATGCAGGACATCCGGCGCATGTTTCTCGTCTACGAGTTCGGTATCAAGGCGCTGTCGACGAAGATCGAGATCCTGCGGCAGGAGTTTGAGCAGGGGCACGATTACAGCCCGATCGAGCACGTGCGTTCGCGTCTGAAGTCGTCGGAGAGCGTGCTGCGTAAGGCGCTGTCGCGTGGCTGCCCGCTCACGGTAGACGCGATCCGGGGCGAGATCACCGACATCGCGGGCATCCGAATCACGTGCAGCTTCGTGTCTGACGTGTATTGGATCGCCGAGATGCTGTCGAAGCAATCCGACATAACGGTGCTGGAGACCAAGGACTACATCGACGAACCGAAGCCAAACGGTTACCGCTCCCTGCACCTGATCGTGCAGGTGCCCGTCTTCCTGTCACAGCACACGGAGCACGTTACGGTGGAACTGCAGATTCGCACCATCGCCATGGATTTCTGGGCAAGCATGGAGCACAAGCTTTCGTACAAGTACGACACGAACATGCCGCCGCACCTGGCCGAGCAGATCTCTACGACCGCCGAAATCGCAGCCGAGCTCGATGAGCGCATGGGCAGGCTGCGAGAAGAAATCAGGCCGAGCCCCAACGGTTCGGCGTAGCGCTGCGCTGAAAAGTACACGTGAGCGGACACTCGACTGGATAATCCAGTCGGCAACCCGCACAGATGCAATTTGCAGCCATCGCTCGTTGGTTCTGGAATGCTGAAAGCATGTGTGCAACATCGCTGTTCCCGCGACAGGCGGGCCCTCTGGAGTTGCGGTTGCCCGATTCGGAAGAGATCGAGCAACTGCTGCAATGGCGTAACCACCCCGACGTGTGGCGGTGGTTGATTCACACGAAGGTCGACCCCGACGAGTTTCGGAAGCAGTGGCTGGACGGCCGTGACGACCCGAAGAAGCACTCGTCCATTGCGGTGCTCGACGGCGAGGTGATCGGCATCGCCGACGTTTGGATCTCCGACGGAATGGGGCAGATGCACGTCGACGATGGTGCATGGCGTAATGACGAGGCGGGTATCGGCTACCTCCTCGACCCCGCGCACACCGGTAAGGGATATGCAACCGAGATCGCCCGCGCGCTGCTCGAGATCGCATTCGAAGATCTCGGGGTTCGCCGTGTCACCGCCGGATGCTTCGCCGACAACATCGCGTCGTGGAAGATCATGGAGAAGGTCGGGATGCGCCGCGAGCAGCACGGCGTGCAGGATTCCTGGCACGCGGAGCTCGGCTGGATCGACGGGTTCACGTACGGCATCCTCGCCGACGAGTGGCGGGCATCCCGTGGCTGAAGCGGCCGGCTAAGAACCGGCCGAGTCGACACCGCAGTTTATTTCGCATACCGATCTAGGTTGTAATGCTACATAGATCGCGATACTGTGATCGTATGACCGAGATTACCGAATGGCCGGCACAGTGGTTGCGCGGACCTCTGTCGCTGTGCGCGCTGCGGGTCATCGCCGAGTCTGGCCCCGTGCACGGCTACGGGATCGCGCGCTCCCTTGAGGATGCCGGGCTTGGTTCGATCGGCGGAGGCACGCTCTACCCCATGCTCGGCAGGCTCGAGCGCGATGAGCTCGTCACGACCGACTGGATAGCGGGCGAAAGCGGACCGGCAAAGAAGACTTACACGATCACGCCGTTCGGATCCGAACAGCTCGAACAAGAAGGCGCTCGGTGGACGCGCTTCAGCACTGCAACGGCTG
>DXDC01000272.1 GCA_019115685.1 Candidatus Agrococcus pullicola | reverse complement strand
GCCGATGGCGGGCAGCGCATAGATCAGGGCGAAGACGCCGATGTTCATCATCGTCGAGTCGGCGACGAACGGGAAGACGATGAGGACGACGATCAGCGCGCCGATACCGGCCCACCGGCCCCAGCGGCTCTGCAGGATGCCCGGCGTGCTCTTCTGTGCCGCCGGAAGCTGTGGCTTGGTTGCAGTCATGTCACACCCTCGCTGCACTCTGGCGCAGCACGAGGCCGGCCGGTCGGATGACGAGCACCAGAATCAGGACGAGGAAGGCGACGCCGTCCTTGAGTCCGCTCGCGATGTATCCCGCGACGTACTGCTCGAGCACGCCCAGCAGCAACGCGCCGATGATGGCGGCGCGGAAGGACGTCAGCCCTCCCAGCACCGCCGCGACGAAGCCCTTCAGCCCCAGCAGCAGCCCCGCGCTCCACGTCGCGAGGTACAAAGGAGCGGAGACCACTCCGGCGACTGCGCCGACGAGCCCGGCGATGCCGAAGGCGACCATCGACGCGACAGCGGGCGAGATGCCGACGATTCGGGCGGCGACGGGTTGTTCTGCCACAGCCCGCAATGCCTTGCCGTACTTCGTCTTCTCGTAGAAGAGAAGTGTTCCGCCGCCGACCACGACGAGCGCGGCGAGCATCCAGACCTCCTGCGACCGGACCGAAACACCGCCGAGATTCAGGTCGATGCCGGGGAAGAAGGGGAGCCTGCGCCCCTCGGCGCCCCACGCGAGCAGCATGCACGCCTGCATGAGCGTTGAGACGCCGAGGGTCAGGATGATCGACACCAGCGTCGTGAGATTCTTGACGCGGGCGATGATGAGGCGCTCGATGAGCACCGACGCGAGCGTGACGGTGATGATCGCCAGCACGATGGCCGGCAGCATCGGCACACCGGCCGCAATCATCGAGACCGAGCCCAGACCGGCCAGCATCGCGTAGTCGCCCTGGGCGATGTTCACGACGTGCCGGACCGTGTAGGTCGCGATGAGGCCGACGGCGAGCAGGGCGTACACAGATCCCTGTGAGAGCCCCGCCACCGTCAGCTGCAGGAAGTCGACGAGCATCGAACAGCCTCCGAGTGAGCTACTGGCCGTCGGCCAGGTTCCAGCGGCCGTCGCCGGCCTCGGCGATGATCAGCGCGCTCGTGTCGAGACCGGAGTGGTTCTCCGGAGACATCTCGAAGATGCCCGAGATGCCGACGAAGCCCGAGATGTTCTCGACCGCGTCGCGCAGATCGTGCGGGTCGGTGCCCGCCTCTTCGAGTGCGAGCACGGCGATCTGCCATGCGTCGTAGGCGTGACCGGCGAACGCGGAGGGCGATTCGCCGAACTGGTCGGAGTAGTCCTCGATGAACTGATTGATGACCTCGGCCTGCGGGTCGTCGTCGCTGAGCTGGTCGGCAACGAGCAAACGGCCCATGGGTGCTATGACACCCTCGGCGGCGTCGCCAGCGCTCTCGAAGAACGCTTCGTTCGCGACACCGTGCGACTGGTAGACGGGTACGTCACCGACGATCTGCGCGTAGGACGCCTGTGCGAGACCCGCCGATGGCGTAATGCCCCAGATGATGTTCGCATCGGCACCGGCGTTACGGATGTTCGTCATCTGCGCCGTGAAGTCGGTCGCACTCGGTTCGAACGCCTCGGTTGCGACGAGCTCGATGCCGCGCTCTTCGCCCAGTTCGGTGATCATGTCGGCAATCCCTTCTCCGAAGCCTGAAGCATCGCGAGCGAGGGCGACGGTCTCGTGGCCCTCTGACTGCACGTGGTCGAGGATCATCTCGATGACCACCTCGTCGTTCTGCGCCGTCTTGAAGACCCAGTCGGAGCCGTCGACGATCGCGGCGTTCGCTGCGACGGAGATGTTGGGAATCTCAGCGGATTCGACGATAGGGCGCATCGCGAGACTAGGGCCCGTGCGGGATGCGCCGATGATGATGTGCGCCCCTTCCTGCTCGATGAGCTCGGTCGTCGCGCGTGCGGCTCCGTCTTCGTTGGACTGGTTGTCCTTGATGATGAGCTCGACCTCGCGACCGTTGATACCGCCCGCCTCGTTCAGCTGGGCCGCGAGCATATTGAGGGTATTCTGCTCGGGCACGCCGAGGTTGGCGCCGACGCCCGTGATGTCGAGTACGGCGCCGATGATGATCGGCCCCTCTTCGGAGCCGCCGTTGGAATCGGTGCCGTTGTCGTCACCGAAGTTGCCTCCGCCGCAGGCGGACAGCGTGATCGCGGCCGCAGCAGCGAGCGCGATGGGCATTATGCGTCGACGTGGTTTAACCATGGAACTCTCCTTCGAGTTCGTGCCAGTGCACGGGATCATTCTTGGATCTGACCGAACGATCGGTCAGATAATCAATTCTTGATCGTAGCAGTGGCTTTCTCGACCGCAATCTCGCAAACGTGATGAGATCGTGACACTCGCGCCCGAAGTCAGGCGGCAGCGGGCAGCGCGGATGCGCGAACGGCCCACGGATGACCGCCGGATTCCTTCGCGCGCATCCTTTCGCCTTCCGTCATCTCGCCGATGACGGTATCCGGCTGGGGGATCATGCGCGAGACCATCCTCACGGATCCCGTCACGGTCTGCTCGGAGCCGGCTAGGAGCACGGTGATCATGATGCGACCTCACTCACGGTGGTGTTCCGCTTCGGTTCCGAAGCGGAGATGCGTGACCGGCGGGTGAGTACGCTTGCGGCGCCGCGGTCATCGTCTTCCGCGAGCCCGAGCTTCCGCATAAGCGCGCGCACAGCGATCGCCGCGAGCAGCAGGACCAGCCATGCACCGGCGAACAGCGCTGCGACGGCGACGCCGATGTTGATCAGTTCGAGCACCTGATTGATGTTGTCGGCCACGATTTCCTCCCGCTGGGTTTGCGTCTATAACGACGCTACGAAGCAGGAGTGCCGCCCCACATCCGCCAAGCGTATGGTCGGCGTCATCCTGAAGGATGAACCTCGGCATCGGCCAGCGGTACCTACGAGTGAGCGGATGCCGCTACTGCGCTGCCGTCAGCTCGTCGTTCTCCGTGCCCGAGAACGTCTTCGCCGCGATCTCCAGCACGGTGCCGAGCGCAGGGTTCCGTTCTCTACCGTGCCACGCCATCAGCAGATCGACGCTCGGCGCCTCGTCCGCCAGCGGTACGTAGTGCACGTGCGGCGACGCCATCGTGTTCGCGACCGATTGCAGCGTCAGCGACAGACCGACTTCGGCCGTGACCAGCGCGACGGCGGTCGCCGTGTCCGGCGCTTCCTGGACGATAACGGGATCGAAGCCTGCGGCGCGGGCGAGCGTGAACAGCCGCGCGACGAGAACGGATTCGACGCTGCCCGGCAGCGTGACCCACTGCTCGTTCTCGAGGCTGGCCATCGCAACGGCGTCGAGTTCCGCGAGTGGATGCCGAGCCGGCACCGCGACGACGAGGCGGTCGCGGAAGACTCGGGTCGTGCGAACTCCCGCCGGAATGCTGTCCCAGCGCACGAAAGCGAGGTCGGCCCTGCCCTCCGTGAGTGCGGAGATGGCTCCCGAAGCGAAGTGCTGACCGGCAAGCTCGAGGTCGATGTCGGCGGCATGCCGCCGAACCGCCCGGGCGAGCTGCCCGACACGGTGGCTCGTGGAAACGCCCGGGAAGGCGAGTCGCACCGTGCCGCGGCGCCCGAGCGCGGCGTCGCCGACACCCCGGCGGGCGATGGCCGCCGTGTCGAGGATCGCACGGGCGGGCGCGACGAGCGCCTCGCCCGCGCTCGTGAGCGTCACGCGTCTTGTCGACCGTTCGAAGAGCGGATGTCCGAGGTCGCGCTCGAGTTGCTGCACGGCCCGACTGACCGGCGGCTGCGCCATGTGCAGATTCTCGGCCGCGCGGCCGAAGTGCAGCTC